>JAZULG010000095.1:0-5434 GCA_045603005.1 Acutalibacteraceae bacterium | reverse complement strand
CTGTAACGCTGTTGTTTCTTACGGCCATTTGCTATGCCGTGCTGTCTCTTGTGCACCGGATAATCCTGACCCGCACACCGACGGATACAGTGTACGAGTGCAGAATATATGCGGCGGGAAAAAGCTTTCTGTGCCGATGCTTTCTTGATACGGGAAACAGCCTCAGGGATTGCTATACCGGTAGCAGTGTGATAATTGTCAGCAGAGATGTTTTTAAAGATATTCTGGGAGATAATCCTTTTGAAAGCGAGCTGAAAATAAGGCTCTTACCTCACTCTACGGTGTCTGAGCGGGGCACGCTTTATGCCTTTACCTGCGAAAAAGCTGAAATCAGAGGCCTTACAAAAAGCGGTGTTGCTGAAAATATAACGGTGGCATTGACCGATGAAAAAATCCGCGGCGGACACTTTGACGGTATCTTACCGTGGGATGTTTTTGAAGCTACAACTGATGAAAGGGAGAAAGGCTATGTTTTTACGAATTAAAGAAAGCTTAAGAAGACTTTTCGCACTTTTTAATAAAAAAAGCGATGATGTATATTACATAAACGGCTCGGACAATCTTCCTGCTCCGCTCAGCAAGGAAAAAGAGGATGAAATCCTTGATGAAATGGAAAAAGGCAACCGAAAGAATTCGGAGCTTCTCATAATACACAACCTGCGTCTTGTTGTGTATATAGCAAGAAAGTTTGAAAACACGGGGATATGTGTTGAGGACCTTATTTCAATAGGTACGATAGGGCTTATAAAGGCGGTCAACAGCTTTTGTCCGTCGAGAAAAATCAAGCTTGCAACCTATGCTTCAAGATGCATAGAAAACGAAATACTTATGTATATGCGTAAAACGGCTAACCGAAAAAATGAGCTGAGCTTTGATGAGCCGCTGAATGTTGACTGGGACGGCAACGAGCTTCTTTTGGGTGATGTGCTCGGCTCGGATAATGATATTGTAAACAGAAACATAGAATATATGGATGAAAAACGCCAGCTGCTTCGTGTGGTGAGCGGTCTTGAAGAAAGGGAAAAGCAGATAATGACAATGCGCTTCGGGCTTTTCGGCTCGAAGGAATACACTCAGAAGCAGGTCGCCGATATGCTTGGTATATCTCAGAGCTACATTTCAAGGCTTGAAAAACGGATACTCGAAAAGCTCAAAAAGGAGCTTATGAAAATGGAGTAAAGCTCTTTACATTTATTTTCATATAGTATAAAATGTTTAAAACAGAGACCTGAAAGGAAGATGTATAAATATGTCATTTGCAGCAGGCTTCGGCAAAACGAATGTTGACTTACTTTTTGAAAATATGCCACGACTTCCCGAGGAGGGTGAGGAGATATTTACCGACAGATTTTCTCTTTGCCTTGGCGGCGGAGTGCCGGGTACTATGGTTACTCTCGGCAGGCTCGGTGTTGAGTGTAAAACCGTAACCGAGCTTTCCGACGATATGTTTTCTCGCTTTGCCGCGGATGAATTCAGAAAAGCGGGTGTCGAGCCCGTCAACCTTTATAAAGGCGATAAAATTGCGGTAAATATCACTGCTGCGGCAATTACACCAAATGACCGTACCTTCGTTTCCTATGGTAACAGTGAAAGTGCAGTGGGGGAAGAGGAGCTTTATGAAGCTCTCAAGGGTGCAAAGGTAGCCGCTATGCACGAAAGCTACAACGAGGTTTACCGCAGACTCCGTGAGGAGGGGACTACCGTAATTCTTGATACGGGCTTTGTTGAGGGTATGAGCCTTGAAAGCTACGAGCCGATGCTCAGAATTGCCCATTGGTTTCTTCCGAACAGAAAGGAATCTGAGATAATTACAGGCGAGACCGATCCGAAAAAAGCGGCACTCGTACTGAAAAACTATCTTGATACTCCCATCGTAAAGCTCGATAAGGACGGCTGTCTTATTCTCAAGGAGGGACAGTTTATTTACGTAAAGAGCATTGACGAGTTTGTCCGTGTGGACTCAACGGGAGCAGGTGACGCCTTCTTTGCTGGCTTCGCCTACGGACTTATGCACGATGAGCCGGTAGAAAAGTGTGTGCTTTACGGCAATATAACAGGCGGCAAGTGTGTAACCGCAGTGGGCTGTACTACTGCATGGTTCAACGAAGAAGAGCTTCTTTTGATGGCAGAAAAATATAAGGACAATATAATTTACAACTACTGAGGCTTAAAATGAAAAAGACAGACTATTCAGATTGGCTCATAGTTTCGGATATTGACGGTACGCTCAATAACAAAAAGAGAAAAACGCCGAAGGTAAACACTGAAGCTGTTGACCGCTTTGTACATACTCTGAAGGGTAACTTTACCCTTGCTTCTGCAAGAGGCGTGGAGTCACTCGCACCTCATTACAGAAATCTTCCCGATGTGAGCACTCCTGCGATAGTGCTCAACGGTGCGGGAATATTCGATTTTAAATGTAATCGGATGCTTTATTTCAACACTGTACCCGAAAGCGGTATGACGGTTGTAAAAAAGGCGATGGAGAAATTCCCTTTTCTTGAAATCGGGGTTTTCGCAGAAAATATGATTTATCTTGTAAGACCGAGGGTCCTTTCACCGTTTATGATGAAGCTTGACAAGCTGACTCACGGAAAGGTATCTTCTATTGATGAGCTCGCTTCGGAAAAATGGGGTAAGGTTATATTTTTCTGCTTACCGTGGCAGAAAAAGAAGATTCGTGAATATGTGCAGAAAATATCCGACAGTACTCTTTCTTATATTGATACCACATCATGCTCTTTTGATATGGTTAACAGCACCGCCAATAAAGGTACTGCCGTGATGAAGCTTGCAGAGCTTCTTGGGGTACCTTCGGAAAATACAGGTGCAATCGGAGATTATTTCAATGACCTTGATATGCTTCGTGCGGTGAATCATCCTGCCTGCTGTGCCCAGGCTCCGGAGGAGCTTCACAGAATATGTGAGTTTCACGCTTGTCACTGCAATAAGGGTGCTGTTGCAGATTTCTTAGAATATATAGAAAAAAATTATTAAAAATTTGATATAATTGTTGAAAGCATATTTGTAAATTGATATACTTCTCGTATAGAAAATTATGGAAGGAAGAAACATTATGAAAAAGCTTTTATCTGTTATTATTGCTGCCGTTATGCTTTTTACTCTTGCGGCTCCCGCTATGGCTGCAGGTGATGAGGAATATAACGGTAACCCTGTGATTATCGTCAGAGGTATTGCCTTTGCAAGCCTTCAGTATGAGGACGGAAGAGATGCCCTTCAGATAAACGGCGGAGAGATAGCAGGCGTTCTGCTTCAGTGCGTAATCAATAAATTCCTTTTCAAAAATGACGATGCACTTTACGACGCTGTCCGCGAAGCAGCATATAATATTTTCTCACCTCTTTCCTATGATAAAAACGGAAATGCCGTAAACGAGCTTTACATAAAACAGTATGATAAATCTCTTGCAGAGCATCCCGAGTACGGCTACTACGGAGACGCAGAGGGCGGACTCGTCAAGGAAGCAGTCAATAGATACGGCAAGGAAAACGTATATGTTTACAGATACGATTGGAGAAAGGCTCCCGAGGAGCTTGCAGGAGAGCTCAATGCTCTTATAGATACAGCCAAAAAGGCTTCAGGCAAGGAAAAGGTTGACATTATCTGCGCAAGCATGGGCTGTATGGTAACAACTGCTTATTTCAATTATTACGGATACGACAGTGTAGAAACTGCAGTGTATGTATCAGGCGCTCACAACGGCGTATATTCTCTCGGAGACTCCTTCAGCGGCAATTTAAGCATCCATTCCGACCTTATAAAGGAAATGGTATTCAACTCCTTTGAGGGCAACACATTTATGGAGGTACTCATCAGAATATTTGATATTCTCGGCGCTTTTGATGTTCTGACAGATTTCCTCAACAACTGGATAGACGGACACTATGAGGCTGCAAATGAGGATATCTTCCGTGATTGCTTCGGTACTCTTCCCGGCTTCTGGGCGATGTGTCCCGATGAACGCTTCGACGAGGCTTATGAGATAGTGTTCGGCGGCTGTGAGGAGGAATACGCAGGCGTTGTGGAGACAGTGAAGGAAACAGAGAAGTTCGTAAAGAATACTGAAAAGGTATTGCTCGGTGCATACGGCGCAGGCATAAAGCTTTCCTTTATCTCAGGATATAACACCCCCGGCGTACCCGTATATGATAATGCAGTGCTTAACGGTGACGGCGTTATTGAAGCAGTACTCACCTCCAACGGCGCAACGGTTGCAAATTACGGAGAGACACTTTCTGACGAGCAGCTTGCCGCAGCAGACAGCAGATATGTTTCACTCGATAAGGTGGTTGATGCATCAACGGCACTTTTCAGAGACTATACATGGTTTATCAGAAGTGCAGAGCACGTGGCAACAGACTACGGAACAGAGTGTAATGCATTTGTGTTCTGGCTTCTCGAATATGAGGGTCAGCCCACAATTTATTCCGATGCGGCATATCCTCAGTTCCTTGTGTCAGAGGATAACGATAAGCTCGAAATACTTAAATAAAAAAAGAAGCAGATGCAGAACTGAGTTCTGCAGCTGCTTTTATATTGTGTTTATTCTCCGATAAATTCAAATCTTTTGAAAACCTTACCGTCACGCTCAACAGTCTCATTCCACATTGAAGCAGGTCTTACCCAAAGCCCACCCTCACCGTAAAGTGCCTTATAAACCACCATATCCTCGGTTGTTTCACTGTGCTTTGCGACGGCAATCACTTCGTATTCATTACCCTTGAAGTGTCGGTATTTACCTATCTTGATTTCATTCATAATCACTTCATCAGCTTTCCGTACTTTATCTGATTGACAACGAAGCCGATGCCTAACCACAAAAGAATAAGCGGAAGGAAAATGAGCACAAGAAGCACAAGGAGTATAACCGTACCGAGCCCCTTGTTGCTCTTTATGAAGCCTGCCTTGCCGTCAAGAGGCTCGGGGAGGTTATCGTAAAGGTTAAGCACCGCCTTTTCATCACAGATGCCCGGGTTATAAAGCAGAGGCTCAACGAGGCTCTGTACTGATTCTGCACCCTTGACGAGCTTGCCGATTTTCACGCCGAAAAGCTTCAGGAGACTGTCAATAACCGCAAGCACACCCATTGTGATTTTATACTCTGCCGTGTCGGGTGAGTAGGGGCTGTCGCCACCGTAAAGGTTACGGACAAGTGACACGATGAAGTCCACAACCTTTTTATCCTTGATGTGAGCGTAGTCTTTCTTTTTAAGGCCGCTTTCTTTCTTGACAAGCTTTGCGATTGTACCGATTTTTAATTTGCCGAGCAATTTGGCAAAAGGCTTGATAATCCAGCCGATTTTGTAAATAAGCTTTTCCTTGACGCTGAATGCGGTGGCCATTTTTGCAAATTCGGGAATATCATGTCCTGCGGCGGCAATTACACGGCGAATCATACCGAAGAATTTATCCT
>JAZULG010000094.1:0-5473 GCA_045603005.1 Acutalibacteraceae bacterium | reverse complement strand
GGCAGCGATCCGACTTACCTCGCCAAGTCTCTTTTCGAGCTCCTTACCTGAGATACCGTACTTGCGAAGGTCTAAAAGCATAAGGTGGTTATCGGTACCGCCGGAAACGATGTCAACACCGAGAGCCTTTAATTCATCGCAGAGAACTGCGGCATTCTTTACAATCTGCTGACCGTATGCCTTGCAGTCATCGGTGAGAGCCTCGCCGAGAGCAACTGCCTTAGCGGCGATAACGTGCATAAGAGGTCCGCCCTGATTGCCGGGGAATACAGCCTTATCGATAGCCTTTGCAAATTCCTCCTTGCAGAGAATCATGCCGCCTCTGGGACCTCTTAAGGTCTTATGAGTTGTTGTTGTAACAATGTCTGCATAGGGTACGGGAGAGGGATGAACACCTGAGGCAACAAGACCTGCGATGTGTGCCATATCAACCATAAGGTATGCGCCTACCTCGTCTGCGATTTCTCTGCAGCGGGGGAAGTCAATGATTCTTGAGTATGCACTTGCGCCCACAACAATCATCTTAGGCTTACATTCGAGAGCGATTTCTCTCATCTTATCGTAATCGATAACCTCTGTTTCATCGTCAACGCCGTAGGGTACGATATTCCAGTACTTACCTGAAATGTTAACGGGTGAGCCGTGGGAAAGGTGACCGCCCTGAGAAAGATTCATACCCATAATGGTGTCACCGGGATTTGTGAGTGCGAAGAAAACTGCAAGGTTTGCGCTTGCGCCTGAGTGGGGCTGTACGTTTGCGTGGTCAACACCGAAAAGCTTCTTGGCTCTTTCTCTTGCGATTTCCTCAACCTCGTCAACACAGTGACAGCCGCCGTAATATCTCTTACCGGGGTAGCCCTCTGCATATTTGTTTGTAAGCACACTGCCCGCAGCGAGAAGCACTGCCTTTGAAACAATGTTCTCGGAGGCGATAAGCTCAATAAATGTCTGCTGACGGTCAAGCTCCTTGTTGCAGGCGGCAAAAACCTCAGCATCAAAATTTTCAAGTTCGTTAAAGTAGTTAAGCATTGTTTAGCTCCTTTAGGTTTTTATTTTTATTTGCGTCGCAGACCCGAAGCATTTGCCGAAGGCAAATATTTCACATCAGCGAAGCTGATATTTCACACGCAATAAGCGTATTTCACATAACCGTAAGGTTATATTTCACCGAAAAAGCCGCAAAGGGCTTTTTCTTAGTGGTGGAAAAGCCTCATCTTTGTGAATGCCATTACCATGTTGTATTTATCAGCACATTCGATAACTGCATCGTCACGGATTGAGCCGCCGGGCTCTGCAATATAGCTTACGCCGCTTCTGTGAGCTCTTTCAATGTTGTCCGAGAAGGGGAAGAAGGCATCTGAGCCGAGTGCAATACCTGAGAAGGAGGCAAGGTGAGCGTCCATTTCTTCCTTTGTGAAGGGCTCGGGCTGAGAAGTGAAGTACTTCTGCCAGTTGCCGTCCGCACAAACATCCTCTTCGTTCTTATTGATGTAGCCGTCGATAACATTATCTCTGTCAGCTCTGCCGAGAGTGGGGAGGAAGGGAAGGTCAAGGACCTTGTCAGCCTGACGGAGAAGCCATGTGTCAGCCTTTGTACCTGCAAGACGTGTGCAGTGAATTCTTGACTGCTGACCTGCGCCTACGCCGATAGCCTGACCGTCAACTGCATAGCACACTGAGTTTGACTGTGTATATTTAAGAGTGATAAGAGCAACGATAAGGTCGCGCTTTGCACTTTCGGGAAGCTCCTTATTCTTTGTAACGATGTCCTCTAAAAGAGCCTCGTTGATTTCGAAGTTGTTTCTGCCCTGCTGGAAGGTAATGCCGTAAACCTGCTTTGTTTCGATTTCAGCGGGTACGAAGTCGGCATCAATCTTAACAACGTTGTAGTTGCCGTATCTCTTGAGCTTAAGTATTTCAAGAGCCTCATCTGTATAGCCGGGAGCGATAACGCCGTCGGAAATCTCTCTCTTGATGAGCTTTGCGGTTGTAGCATCGCAGATATCTGAAAGAGCAACCCAGTCACCGAAGGAGCACATTCTGTCAGTACCTCTTGCTCTTGCATAAGCGCAGGCAAGGGGGCTTTCGTCAAGACCTGCGATATCGTCAACGAAGCAGGCCTTCTTGAGCTTTTCGGGAAGGATAGTACCGCAAGCTGCTGAGGTGGGGCTTACGTGCTTGAAGGATGCAGCGCAGGGAAGACCTGTTGCTTCTTTAAGCTCCTTTACAAGCTGCCAAGAGTTGAAGGCGTCGAGGAAGTTGATATAACCGGGTCTTCCTGAGAGAATCTCAATAGGAAGGTCGCTTCCGTCGTGCATATAAATCTTTGCGGGCTTCTGATTGGGGTTACAGCCGTATTTAAGTTCAAATTCTTTCATTTCTGTATCTCCTTTTGTTATATGGTTGTGCTTTTGATAAAGCCGTCCCCTTCGGGGGAAGGTGGCGGCGTAGCCGTCGGAAGGGGTGTTGCCCTGACTACCGGCTACTGACTACTGACTACTCAGCCTCCGCCTTACTGTTAAGCTCTTACTTATTCTTATTAACTACTCTTGTCTCGCTTTCGCCTGACTCGATATCGATGTATCTTACGAAAAGGGAAACCTTGTTATCCTCGTTGAGATTTGTCCAGATAAGATCTGTGAGCTCGTCAATGCTTACATCGGGAAGCTCAAGGGTCTTGGGCTCACCTTCAAAAGAGGGAAGGGGATTACCGTCACAGTTGTAGGTGTGGATAAATTTAGCCTTACCGCAAAGAGGGTTTGAATAAGCGTATGTAAATCTTTCGCAGGAGCTGTCATCACCCTCTGCACTCTTGAGAATTGACATTGCATAGTTCATGCCGTCCTTTTCAAGACGGATGATGCCTGAAATTCTCGGAGTGAAGTTGGGCTTGTCATCCTCGAATTCTCTTGTGCGCAGAGCCTGCTCGAAGGAAAACTGCTTATCCATAAGCTCATAGATTGTGTCGGTCTGATCGCCGTTTGTAACGATTGTCTTGTTGCCGAGCACACGTACGGGATAGTAAATAATAAGGTGGGGGTCTGTCATCTTGCTTTCGTCGAATGCCTTGGTACGCATTGCATCGCCTTCAAGAACGAAAACACGGTTACGGCTGTTTTCACTTCTGCCCATAATGAAGTAAGCGGTAACTGCCTTTTTGCCGTCGGCACTCTTGCCGATGATGATGCCTCTGCCGTGGTAGGCGAGGGAGTTGAGCTCGTCTTTGATTGTTGAAATCTTCATATTTATTCTCCTATATGAACAATATTATTTTCTACGGTTAATCTGTCCTGACAGAAAAGGCTTACTGCCTCGGGAAGGATATTCCATTCAGCCTCGACCATAACTCTTTTCTGAAGCACCTCGGGAGTATCTCCCTCTCTGACCTCAACAGCCCTCTGAAGGATGATTTCACCGCCGTCGGGGATTTCATTTACGAAGTGTACTGTTGCACCCGTAACCTTCACGCCGTACTCGAGAGCCTTTTCGTGAACGTGAAGTCCGTAGAAGCCCTTTCCGCAGAAGGAGGGGATAAGTGAGGGATGTACGTTTATAATTCTGTGGGGGAAAGCCTTTGTGAATTCCTCTGAAAGGATGCTCATAAAGCCTGCAAGAACGATAAGGTCGATTTCGTGCTCTCTTAAAAGAGCGATGATGTTCTGCTCAAAAGCTTCCTGACTGGCGCATTCCTTTTTGAGTACCACTGCCGAGGGAATGCCGTTCATTCTTGCTCTTTCAAGGGCGTATGCACCCTTTACGTTGGAAATTACAAGGCTGATTTTTCCGTTTACGATGATGCCGCTCTTTTCGGCATCAATGAGAGCCTGAAGGTTGGTACCGCCGCCTGAAACGAGAACTGCAATTCTTTTCATCAGAGAATCACCTTTTCGCTTCCTTCGATGATTTCACCGATAACGTAAGCGTCAATGCCGTTTTCCTTGAGGATTGAGAGTGAAAGCTCTACCTCGTCAGCGGGAACAACGATGCTCATACCAACGCCCATGTTGTAGGTATTATACATATCTCTTTCGGGTATGTTGCCCCACTTTGCGATTACATCGAAGATGGGGAGTACCTTAACGGCGGACTTGTCAATCTTAGCGCAGAGTCCGTCGGGGATGCTTCTGGGAATGTTTTCATAGAAGCCGCCGCCTGTGATGTGGGAAATACCCTTTACCTTAACCCTCTCGATAAGAGCGAGTACGGGCTTAACGTAAATCTTTGTGGGTACGAGAAGAGCCTCTGCAATTGTCTTGCCGCCTAATTCCTCACGTGCAACATAAAGCTCGGGGTTGTTGTTATCGATATCGAAAACCTTACGGCAAAGGCTGAAGCCGTTTGAATGGATACCTGTTGAGGGGAGAGCGATAACAACATCGCCTGCAGCCATAGTGCTGTTGTCAATCATCTTGGGCTTATCAACAACGCCTACTGCGAAGCCTGCAAGGTCATAATCCTCCTCGGGCATAAGACCGGGATGCTCTGCGGTTTCACCGCCGATAAGAGCACAGCCTGACTGTACACAGCCCTCAGCAACACCGCTTACGATTTCGGCAATCTTTTCGGGATAGTTTTTGCCGCATGCGATATAGTCGAGGAAGAAGAGGGGCTTTGCACCGACACAGATGATGTCGTTAACACACATAGCAACTGCATCAATACCGATGGTGTCGTGTTTATCCATAAGGATAGCAAGCTTAACCTTTGTGCCGCAGCCGTCAGTACCTGAAACTGAAATGGGATGCTCCATACCTGCAACACAGCTGAGATCGAAGCAGCCGCCGAAGCCGCCTACATCGTCAACTGAGCCCTCGTTACGGGTTCTGGCAACGTGCTTTTTCATAAGCTCTACAGATTTATATCCGGCAGTGATATCAACGCCTGCAGCCGCATAGCTTGCAGAGAAAGAATTTTTGTGATCCATGGTTATTCTCCTAAAGTTATTTTTTATAGTGAGGGGATGCTTACAATGCGCAATTCGCAATGCGCGATTCGCAATTGTGGTCGCACCCGACCGTGAGTAAATCATTCAGCTTCTGCCTGCGTAAGACAGGCTTTATGAAACGGTAAAAGATTTAAATAAATTTTGTTTAATTATAAACAGTTCGGCGGGAGCAAGGTTGTTTCTTTATCCTTGCTAAATCGGATTATTCGGAACGAAGTGACCCTTCATTCTGCATTTTGCCTTGGCGGGCTGACACTTATTCCTATATCAGACCTTTCCCGCGATTGCGCATTGTTTTATTGCTCGCCGCAAGGGCATTCTTTTCTCGCCCCCTCAGTCCTTACGGACAGCTCCCCCTAAAGGGTGCGCCGAGAATCAAAAGAACTTTTCTGCTTCCCGACTTGGCGGAATGCACTTTTCCGCTTTATTAAGCCTTTCCCGCGATTGCGCATTGCGCATTGCGAATTGCGCATTGTTTTTATTCCCTGCCCGTCCAGCAGTAGGTGCATATCTTGTCGGCGGGAAGAC
>JAZULG010000093.1:0-6836 GCA_045603005.1 Acutalibacteraceae bacterium | reverse complement strand
ACGGCTTCAACCACCTGCTCGGCTGAAATATCGGTACCAAGGTCAATGCACTCGATACCCACACCCTCAAGCATCATTTTTACGAGATTCTTGCCAATATCGTGAAGGTCGCCCTGATCGGTACAGATAACTGCCTTGCCCACAGGCTCAACACCCTCCCCAGTAAGATAAGGCTTAAGCACGCTTACACCCATATTCATAGCACGGGCGGCAATAAGCACCTCGGGTACGTAAACCTCATCACGCTTGAATTTTTCTCCGATTACCATCATACCGCCGATAAGGCCGTCGTCGAGTATTTCTTTGGCCGTAAAGCCTTCACTGAGTGCCGTTTCGACAGCTGTCTTTACACCTCTGCGGTCGCCCTTTTGTACAAGAGCCGAAATTTCATTTATAACTGACATAATTTAACCCTCCCAATATTTATCAATAGTTTCTCTGATAATCTGAACATACCGTCTTACCTTATCCATATCCTTATTGACCGTATAAACATCACGCTGACATATTTCAAGCTTACAGCCTTTAGCGGTTTTAACGGTCTTTTCTATATGCTTTCTGAAAGCATCTTCGTCAAGCTTTGCTCCCACACCGAGATAGTTGGGGCTCGGCTTTCTGTGATAAATAATACCCGAGCCTCTGAGCTGCTCTGCCATAAAATCTTCATCACACCAAGGTGAGATTGACACCTTTTTCAGATTAGGCAGAGTTTTTATATCCTCCCAAAATGTACTGACGGGCTCACAGCAGCCGTAATTGAGTCTGCCGAAAACAGATGCGATTTTCTTGTAGCAAGGGAAGATAAATTCACGGAACATCTGTGGTGAAATGCCCACAGTTTCCTGGCTGTCCATAAAGCCCCAAAGGTCTGTGGTTTTAATCTGACCCTCTTTGTCGGGCTCATCATAGAATGCCATTGACCCCTGACAAACCCATTCAAAAGTCTTGTTCTGAAGAAGTACATTTTCGCTTTCAAGCTTTTTGAAATATGCGATGTAATCGTCGGCTATTCTGTCCATCATTTCTTTGAACTCATCGGGATAGTCATACATTGAATAGAGCATATTTTCCATACCCATCATATGTACCACGTGCTGTGTGGGGGTAGAGTATAGTCCGTCACTTATGAGCCTTACGGGAAGAATATCACCGAAAATGTCATTATACACTTCAAACTTCTGCATAGTGCTTTCTTTATTGACACCGTAAACCGACGGGGACTTTATCTTATCAAAATCATCGTATAGGTCATCTATGATATGCTCAAATTGATGTCCCATTTCCGTTCCGTCAGCCTTTTTCATAGTTGTCTGCTTTATGTGATGACCGAAAAGAGTGAAGTAAATATCATAGGTCTGCTGAAAATACGGAGGTACAACCTTGTCGTCATCAAACTGCTCAAGGTTGATAAAATTACTGATGAGCTTATACTCAATATTCCTTGCTGTTTCGTCTTCACACTGTAGGAAAGGCGTTATCGCCTCGTGAGCAAAGGTATTCACCTCAATGTGAATAGGCGGTCTTTCGCCCTTATACATATTGTGTCTTTTCCAAAGCTCAACTCTTTCAAGATTTTTAGGTGAATTGGCTATTTCAAGCTGATGTGCTGCAAGATAGCGGAGCCTTTCCCTGTCTTTGGTGTTCATAAAATCAAACCCTTCAGATTTTACTTATCAATCTGATTATACTCAAAATTTAAAAGACAGTATTTCAAAATACTGCCTTAAAGTTTAGAAATCCTGCCATATTAAAATTTAAGCTTGCGGAACTTGCCCGGTGACATACCCTCATGATTTTTAAAGCAATATATAAAATTCGCCTGAGAGTTAAAGCCTGTCAGATATGCGATATCGGTTATGCTTTTATATGTTGTGAGAAGATACTCCTTAGCCTTACTGATTCTGACAGCGATGACATAATCGTAGGGTGAAAAACCCGTATACTGCCTGAAAAGTCTCGACAAATGGGTAGGGCTTATGTGAAGCTCATCTGCAAGAATACCTGTTGTTATCTCCTCGTCAAGATGCTCTGCGATGTACTCTCTTGCCTTGGTAACGGTAAGCTTTCCTTTACTGTCCGATTCTGCAGTAATGTTTGAAGAAAGGTCCACAAGCAAGCGATAAATCAGAGCAGATATTTCACCCTCGTGGGCATCTGTACTGTCGAAAGCCTCTGAAAACAGCTTTTCAGCCTTTATGTAAGCGGGCCCTTTTATAATATTGCCGTTTAAGTTTATTATCTCCTTACAGAAATCACGGCAATTTGCACCGTCAATATGCATCCACAGAAACTCGGCATAAGCTTCGGTGTAGTACTCGTGAGGCTCGTAGCAATCAAGAATTACAATAGAATTTTTCTGTGCAGTGACAAGCTCTCCCTTTCCGTCACGGAAGGTAAAAGTGCCGTCTATGACAAGCACAAGCAGAATGCTGTCGTAGCTTTCACGGCTCAGGTGATAGTTGCCGTCGCAGAAGAAGTGACCTTTGCAAAGGATGTTATAATAAAGCTTTTTCGCAAGGGCAGAGCTTGAGAAGAATTGTATCTGCGAGTCAGGAAGGATACCTGTATCAATTTGCTTCATAGTTTCACCACCTTGTATAGATATTGTAACATAAATAAAAACGGCTTTCAATGACTATTTTCATATCGGTATAGGATATATACCATCGACTCCGTTTATAATTTCAGTTTATACAAAGCTTCTGTGGCAAATATAATACAGATGCAACAGTTTTCGGGAGCGTTGCATTATAACCCTTAAGGGTTTAAGTCCGGTCACTTTTTAACGATTGGCGGAGAGCAAGGGATATGTCTGCTTCGCATCCATCGCCCTCGGCGACCGTTGCTTTCGCAACAGTACCCGCCTCACGCTTCGTCGCTAAAAACAATTCACCGAATTGTTTTCTTAACGCTCCTCACCCTCTCAGGGTTCGAATCCCTCGCTTTTGATTTCATCGAAAAAATAAAAGGTAGCACCCTTGGTACTACCTTTTATTTTTTGGCGGAGAGCAAGGGATTCGAACCCTCGAACGGTTTATCGCCGTTACACGATTTCCAATCGTGCTCCTTCGACCAGCTCGGACAACTCTCCGTATCTTTACTGCCTTGATATTATACACAATAGGAATGGAAAAATCAAGTCTTTTTATAAATATTATTTTTGTTTGCAAAAGAAAAAATCCTCCCGTTTTTCAGGGAGGATAAATTTCTCGGATCAGTCCATATACTTCTCTATAATTTTGATTGCATCACCGAGAGTCTCAATGTTGCCCACCTCACGGTCGGGAATTTCAACATCAAATTCGTCTTCGATTGCAACTGCGATGTTGATAAGCTCAAGTGAATTGAGACCGAGTTCACTTCTGATGTTTGTTTCCTCAGTAAGTGTGTTGGGGTCAATATCAACGAAACGGCAGATTACCTCTCTCATTGTTTCGAGCATTGTACGTGCCTCCTTTTATATGTACTGTTTATTTTGTGTATGTATCAATAACCTTCTGTCTGATAACCTTTCTTGTGGAATTCTTTTCGAATTCGTTGAAGGAAACGTAAACGTTCTGTACCTTTCTGTAGGAAGGCTGACCCTTGTTACTTTCAGCAACGTCTGCCTTTGTCTTTGCGATGATTTCTTCGTCGCTCATACCCTTGAGGAATTCTCTGTTTACGTAAATAGCTGCCGACATAATTGTTGTTTCCTTGCCTGTTGCGGAAATAATCTTCTCCTCAAAAGCAACAGTCTCAACTGCATAGGGAAGATGCTCCATAATGTTGCTTTCAACGGTTTCGGGGAAAATGTTTTCGCCGTTGGGGAGAATGATAAGGAACTTCTTACGGCCAGTGATGTACAGCTCGCCGTCCTCGTCAAGGCGTCCGTAGTCGCCGGTCTTGAACCAGCCGTCCTCGGTGAAGGATGCCTTTGTTGCTTCCTCGTCCTTGTAGTAGCCCTTGGTAACATTGTCTCCCTTTACCTGCACCTCACCGATACCCTCTTCGTCAGGGCTGTCGATTCTGAACTGAATTCTGGGGAAAGCCTTACCTGCTGAGAGAGGCTTGAATCTTCCGTTTCTGTGAAGGGTAATTGTAGGTGAGCATTCAGTCATACCGTAGCCTGAAATGATTGTAAAGCCAAGCTCTGAAAGGAACTTTATATGGTCTCCTCTTGCAGGAGCACCGCCGCAGCTCATTGTGGGGAACTGACCGCCGAAATTCTCTTTAATCTGTTTGAAAACAACAGGTCTTATATCAATGCCCACCTTAAGAAGCTTGTTGCTTATCTTAATCATCTTGAGCATTATTTCAAGTCTACCGCTTTCCTGTGCCTTTGCACGGATACCGTTGTAGATACCTTCAAGCACGAGAGGTACGACCGCCATGGCTGTGGGTCTGAAGTCGTTGATGTTGGGAAGAATATTCTTGAGGCTGTCGTTTACGTAGATGATACCGTTCATATAGATAGCGGTAAGAACTGAGCAGGAAAGCTCGTAAACATGGTTCATGGGGAGAATGGACATTGTTGAAAGCTCGGGGCCGAGGAATTCAAGCACACCCTCTACGTTTGCTGCAAAGTTGAAGTGGCTGAGCATAACACCCTTGTTTGTACCTGTTGTACCTGATGTAAATACAACAGCTGCAAGATCGTCCTTCTTTACCTCTGCGTCAATGAAGCGTCTGTCACCCTTCTTGAGCAGCTCCTTACCCATTTCAGCAAGGTAGTCAACCGTGAGGAACTTGCCGCCCTCTGTCTCTGCACCAGGATTCATACAGAATGCGTACTTGCAGTTTTCATCGTTTTCAAGATGAAGCTTTGCAGTGCTCTTGTATGCCTTGCTGTGGAAAAGAGCCTCTGCGTCGCCCTTTGAAACGAGCATACTGATATCCTTATCGGGAAGCTCCTTATCAATGGGTACTGCAACACCGCCGCCGCATACGATTGCAAAGAAAACAACGATCCAGTTGTAGCTGTTTTCGCTGACGATTGAAATGTGCTTACCGCCAAGACCGAGCTCGTAAAGAGCTGTACCTACCTGACGTACTCTGTCGTGGAAATCCTTAACGGTGTATACTACGTCCTGCTTTTTGATTTTTTCAACAACCGCAACTCTGTCACCGAAGGCTTCGCTTCGTGTGAACATTTCCTTGATGGTTTCAACTGCAGATGATCTGTGAATCTGTGCTCTGAGCTTTTTGAGCTCCTTGAGCTCCTGCTTAGTAAGTTCAATATGCATTTTTCATTCTCCTGATTCTCTTATATTCTAACAGCCCTTGCTGTCGGTTATAATTTAGTCGCACATATCGAGAAGCTCTCTGACGGTGATGTCCGGATTTTCGATACCTGCCATAATTACCTTAAGGGTATTTTTATGAAGATGCTCTATCTGCCTCTGACGCGAAAGCTTAACACGGTACATATAATTAAGATTGATACCGTTATCGGTGGGGTCAGGTGAACAGATGGTGTAAAGCGGTGTGAAATATCTGCCTAAATCGTGGAAGGTGAAATCAAACTTAAAGCCAAGATCCATATTTATCGGCAGAGGTATCCAGGTAAACATCATGCAAGCGGGGCCGGCGATGAGCTTATAGCCGTATATTTCTCTAAGAAAATCCTTGGCTAAGATATAGGGATAATCCGTATGACGGTAAACCTGGGTTCTTACAGAGGTATATTCCCTCAGACCTTCCATAAAGGTTGCCGTTTCAGGAATAATTGTACGCACCTGAATGGGCTGTGCAAGACATCCGCTCATTCTCTTTTCCTTTACGGTTGCTCTCTTTGAGCAGGTAGCCATAAAGAATACGTCATCAATTCTGTAGTTGATTGCCGAGCAGTGTGTACGAAGTCCCATCATAAACAGACTTTCGGGAGCGATACTGTTTGCCTTACAGAAATCGAAAATCTTTGCCGCATCCTCGGCACCGATGTGACCGTTTACCATCTTGCACCTATCGTAAATCGGATTATATGCAGCAGGCACACGAAGGTCGGGGTTATTTGTCTTGATTCTCATCTTTTCAAGGAAATCAGGTCCGTGGACGCCTGCATAGAAGGGCTCGCCACCCTTTTCAAAATATTCACGGTAGAACTTTTCGTGCTTGTCCCATTTTTTCTTTTCGCTGACCTTCTTAAGCTCTGCTTCTATGTATTCCTCATAGGAGTAAAGCGGTTCGGGAAGCTCCGTACCCGCTGCAAGAGCACGGTAAATCGCCACAAGGTCAAGGAAAAAGATTACTGCCCCGAGGGCATCCATACTGACATGGGTAACGTTGAAATAAATTCCGCTGCCCACACCTGCTGTTTTATAAAACAGTATTCTGAAGCATTCACCTTTATCAAAGCGTACCGGTTTCTGGGCATCCTTATCAAGATATTCCTTCTGCTGCTCGGGACTACGGAAATACTTCATGGGTACCTTGTTCATTCTGAAGGAAGGAAGAAAGTACTGCTTAAGCTGCTTATCAACCTTGGTATATCTCAGACGAAGAGCATCGTTTCTCTCAAATTCAATATTAAGAGCCTTCGTAAGAAGATCAAAATCAAGGTCAAGGTCAAGAGTTATAGATATAGGGATCTGAACAAGTTGCTTTGAGAAGCTGAATTTAACCATAAGGTACATACTCTGCTGAGAGGGTATGAGATCATAGAGCTTTTCGGGTATTGCCTTTTTCATCAGAAATATCCCCTTTCAAAAATAAATTAACATAAAACGCTCATAATAAACTAAAATAAATCATACCAAAAATCGGTTTCAAAGTCAATAATTAAACAAGTAATTATACACCGCGCAAGGATTTGTTGCCGAAAAAAATGCATATACGGAACTTATTTTCCGTATATG
>JAZULG010000092.1:0-14017 GCA_045603005.1 Acutalibacteraceae bacterium | reverse complement strand
AAACTTCAAGGCAGACACAACACGCTGTGATATCACAGGTCTCACAAGCGGCAAGACCTACTACTTCAAGGTAAGAACCTACATCAAGACCGACAGCGGTTATGTATATTCCGCATGGAGTGCGGTAAAGAGCGTTAAGGTAAAATAACAGTGAAAGCCACCCTCAGCGGTGGCTTTTGTTGTATATGAATTCTCTTTTCAAAACTTTACAACCCACACCACTGAAACTTTACAACAGCAAAATACACCAGGGAACACATAGTACCATTTTAGGGGTATTTCATGCATAAAAACTGCCAGAATCACGACGAAAAACAACCCATAAACTAAGGTAACAACCCCAGGCTTCAATGACTGTTGCATGTGCTGTTGTTATTGAAGAGGCTAGTAAATAAGAACCCGACCCATAACGAAATCATAGATTTCTATGGACTCCCCGGAACCTTGTTACTCGCTTACGCTCGTAATAATTAGCTTTATAGCATCTGAAAATCTTTTATAACAATTAAAAACTTAGACACATCATTTTTGAGTTTTCTTAAATGATGTGTCTATCTTTTTTATATGAATTGTGAGGTTTTTTTAATGCAGAAGCTGAAGATGAAATCAACATAATCTGTCGCCTTTAAATAACACTGTTGAATTATTCACCGCATTTATGTTATAATCATCTCAACAAACATAATTTATTGGAGTGTTAAGACAATTTGAAAACAAAAAACATAGCAACCTTTTACGCCGTTCTTGCGGCGGCGCTTTACGCAATAAATGTTCCGCTGTCGAAATTGATGCTTAATTATGCAGAGCCGACAATGATGGCAGCATTCTTATATCTTGGTGCAGGTATTGGTTTGTTTCTTTACGGCTTGGTTGAAAAAGTGGCAGGGAAAGACGTTAAACGGGAACCCTTGACAAAAAAAGAATTGCCGTATACTGTGGCAATGGTTGTTCTTGATATTGCTGCACCGATACTTCTGATGTTCGGCATCACAATGACAAACTCGGCAAATGTTTCGTTGCTTAATAACTTTGAAATCGTTGCAACTTCAATGATTGCTCTTGTTGTTTTTAAAGAAGTTATTTCTAAAAGATTGTGGTCAGCGATTGCTCTTGTAACGGCGGCAAGTGTACTCTTAACCTTTGAAGGTGAAGGATCATTTGTATTTAATAAAGGCTCTCTGCTTGTCCTCGGTGCCGCTCTTTGCTGGGGATTTGAAAACAACTGTACCAAAATGATAAGCAACAAAAGTTCAATCGAAATCGTAGTCATCAAAGGTACTTTTTCAGGGCTCGGAAGTCTCGCAGTAGCACTTCTGGTCGGAGAAAAAATACCGCCTTTACAGTGGATTTTATGTATACTTTTTTTAGGCTTTGTTGCTTACGGACTCAGCATACATTTTTACATTATGGCTCAAAAGGATTTAGGAGCAGCAAAAACAAGTGCCTATTATTCTGTCGCACCCTTTTTGGGCGTTGTATTCAGTATATTGATACTCAGAGAAAAGCCTGCCGTGCAGTTTTTTGTTGCACTCGCTATAATGATCATCAGCACAGTTATTATGGTGAAGGATACAGTCAGCTTACAGCACACACATGAGCATGAGCATATTCACACTCACGAGCACAGCCACGGTGACATGGTCCATACTCACGAGCATAGGCACATTCATAGCCATTTGCACGTTCACAGCGGTGACAGTGAAAACCATAAGCACGGACACGAGCTGGCAGATCATCAGCATGCTCATAATTTTTGAAATATACGTTTTTGGATATTGAAAGCCCTCTTCGCAATTTGCGAGGAGGGCTTCTCTGCATTACTGCCCTTGTTGTTAAATGTGATAACAATATGGTTATTACATCAAAGCTCTTACTTGTAAAAACCACTTTGCTATGATATATTATAAATATAGAAATTTCACCCTGAGCAAAAGGCTTTCTTGGAAGGTGCAGTGTTATGGCGAGGATTACTACAACAAAAACACATACAAGCGGTATTGCGTTAGGCGGTCTCGGAGGCGGAAGCGTGGAGCTTTTGCCCGATGGAGAATTCCATTATTGGCAGATAGCAAATCAAGCGAGATTCGTACGCAGATGCCACGAGGAAAAAGCTGATGACGGAGAGGGAAGTACGGGCGCACTGTCATTCTGGGTGCGTGAAAAGAAGGAAAATCAGGCTCCGGTAGTCAGAAAGCTTGGTATGAAAACCGAGGCAGAGGACTTTACCTACCGTATGTTTGCGTGGAATAAGCCGGTGGAAAAAATCGATTTTGACGGAAGATTCCCCGTATGCGATCTTGACTATACAGACAGTGAGCTGTCCTGCAGGGTAAGCTTGAGGGCGGTATCTCCCTTTGTACCTCACGACTCGGATGTATCCTCAACGCCGGGCTTTTATATGAATTTCACGGTTGAAAACCCCGGCGATGAAGCGGTTGAAATCAGCCTGCTCGGTGCATTGGAGCCGAATTTTGCCAATAAAAAAGAGGGTAACAGAAGCACGCTTCATACCTTTACAAAGGGAGTCGGTGTGCATATTGAGCCGGAAAGCAGGGCTACTTCTCCGAGCTGCGGAGACCTTTGTCTTTCTGTAAGCGGAGACGGTGAAAAATCATATATCACCGCCGATTATTTCCGCTTTATGAAAGAGTACGTCGGCAACAGCAGCTTCGGTGTAACTCAGGAATCCTTCCTCTTTTCCTTCAGAGAGAAGGGTACTTTGTCTGACAGTAAGTCGGGGCGCCGACCTAAGGCAATTCCCTATGACCTTGCTCTTCTCGGTAACGAAAGACTCAGCGCCTTGTGTGAGGAGTATTCCGCATACCCCTTTGCGGCTTCTCTGCTTGAACGAATCAGATATTGCAGAGCCGGTTTTCCCGATAGCCGCGAGGATAAAATCAGCTTTCTAAGGTGCTGCCGCAGGCAGTTGAGGAGAATGGGTAAGGATTTCGGCTCCTGCGCTCTTTGCAGCAGAATAAAGCTTCTGCCGAAGGAAAAGAAGTCAGTACTTTTTGTTTTATCCTGGTATTTTCCGAATCACTACAGCGAGAAGGGGAAGCTTCTCGGTTACTACTATGAAAATCTTTACCGTAATTCTCTTGATGCCAACAGATTTTTAGCGGAAAACAGTGAAAAGGTTTACGAAAAAGCGGTTGCCTTTTCAGAATTGCTTTATTCCACAGACCTTCCGACGGTTTATCCCGAGGCGTGGTCTTCAAATCTTGCGCAGCTGATTAAAAGCTCCCATTACCTTAAAAACGGCAGCTTCGGATTGTGGGAGGGACTTGGCTACTGCGGATTTCATACAACGGATATCACCTACCATGCATCCTTCGGCCTTGTTAATCTCTTTCCCGATTTACAGAAAAAGCAGATGAAAATGGGCGCAGAATTTCAGCGTAAGGACGGCAGAGTACATCATCTTTTCAGACCCGGCTTTGAGAAGGTGGATAGAGGCTATGACCGTGTGGATATGAATATGCAGTTCGTGCTTATGGTGCTTCGTGACTATCTGTTTACGGGAGACAGGGCATACCTTATGTCACTTTGGGACAATGTGAAAAGGGCTATGTACTCCATAGAAAAGCTCGACACCGACGGTGACGGACTTCCCGACCGTGACACAAGGAGAAATACCTATGATGCGTGGAATTTTTCGGGCGCATCCGCCTATATTTCTCTGCTCTGGCTTGCCGCTCTCAGGGCAGCCGCAGTGATGGCTGAAAGGTTAGGAGACAGCGACAGACTCGGAAGGTGGAATGCAATGCTTGAAAAGGGCAGAAAATCCCTTGATGAGAAGCTGTGGAACGGTGAATATTATAACCTCTGGATAAATGCAAGCGAAACTGACGAGTCACTTATGACAGATCAGCTCGACGGCGAGTGGTTTCTCAGAATGCTCGGTCTTGAGGGTAATCTCCCCGATGAAAGAATCCGTCAGGTTGTGCAGTTTATATTCAGCCACAACTTTGATATGGAGCAGGGGCTCGTTAATGCTACCGTACCCGAAAACAGAAAAACTACAATACATACCTATAAAAACTGTCAGGCAGGAGCCGTATGGACGGGCATAGGCTACGCCTTTTCGGCACTTGCACTTTCGGTAGGTCTTGAGGAAACTGCGGATACGGTCGTAAAATCAATACACAGCAACCAGTTCAGGTTAGGTTACTTCTGGGATCATTGGGAATGCGGACACCACTACACAAGACCGATGTCAAGCTGGAGCACGCTGATTGCTTCCTCCGGTATGTCGGTTGATTATGAGAATAAAAAGCTCAGCTTTGCGCCCGTAAAAGGGGATATTACTTTTCCGCTTATACTTGACGATATTCTTGCGAGGGTAAGAATAAACGATGGCAGCATAGATGCTGAGTGCATCTGCGGAAGCCTTGACGGATGGGAAATATCGGTTAAATAAAGGAGAATTTATGACTAAAATAATGTTTGTGTGCCACGGCAATATATGCCGTTCACCTATGGCGGAGTTTATATTCAGAGATTTAGTAAGGCGAAAGGGGAGAGAGCAGGATTTTTCTGTTTCATCCTCGGCTACGAGTACTGAGGAAATATGGGGAGATATCGGCAACCCGGTATATCCGCCTGCAAGGGAGGAGCTTAAAAGGCACGGAATTTCCTGCGAGGGCAAAAGAGCTGTACAGCTCAGGAAAAGCGACTATGACAAGTATGATCTGTTTATCGCTATGGACAGTATGAATGTGCGCAATATCGGAAAGATTTTCGGTAAGGACCCGCAAAACAAGGTGCACAAGCTGATGGATTATACCGACCGCAAGGGCAGTGACGTGGCTGACCCATGGTACTCGGGACGGTTTGATGTGGCTTACAGAGATATCTGTGAGGGCTGCACAGCACTTTTTGAAAGGATGACTGAGGATGAATAAATATCTTTTCTGCTATTTTACGGGCAATCAGCCTGATGAGGAAGCGGTAAATTTCGCTTTATCGGAGGATGGCTATAATTTTACGGCGCTGAATGAAAACAAGCCCGTAATAAAGCAAAACCTCGGTAAGAAATGCTGCAGAGACCCCTATATTTTCAGAGATGAGGACGGTCAGTTTCACATTATCGCAACGGATATGCGAAGTCAGGACGGTTGGGCAAACAATAACTCAATGGTGCTCTGGGACAGTGATGACCTTATCACGTGGAAAAATGAAAGAATCATTGATTTTTCACAGCTTGAAAGCACAAAATCCGCAAACAGAGTCTGGGCCCCCGAGGTAATCTTCGATAGGGAAAAAGGGGAGTATATGATATACTGGACCCATAATAATGCCGACGATGACCTTGACACCGTAACATGGTTTGCTTACACAAAGGATTTCATAAGTCTTACCACCGAGCCTGCGGTACTTTTCAGACCTAAAAGCGGAATGTGCGCCATAGATGCGGATATAATCGAAAAAGAAGGGAAATATTATCTTTTCGAGGCTGACGGAGAAAAGGAAGCGATATGCTACGCTGTTTCCGATAAGGTATCAGGACCCTATTACGAGCCTGAAAACAATAAGGTTTCTGTTGCAGATACTGCCCTTGAGGGTAACTGCATTTATAAAATTTCAGGCACGGACAAATATGTTATGATAGCTGATAAGTTTAAATCCGGCGGATATTTTATGCAGGAAAGCACAGACCTTATACATTTCACCAAGGTTGAAGAGGGGCACTTTTCACTCGACCATTTGAGACCCCGTCACGGCTCTGTTATGCATATAACCGATGAGGAATTCGACAGACTTCTTACATATTATAAGGAAGGATAAAAAAAACAAACGCACTTTTCAGTGCGGTTGAAATTATTTCAGCTTAAATCAGAAGCCGATGAAGTTTTCGTTAGCGTCAACATTCATGAATCTGGGATATTCAGCGCTTGTATAAACTGTGGGCTGAGTATCCTGAGCAAGAAGCCAGATTGCGAATTCTGTGTGGTCACTGTTGTCCTTACAGCCAACGTGCTTAGCACCCTTTACAAACCATGTTGCATCGGGATAGAGACATGTTGAAGCGTCAACAACTCTGTCGGGTGAGATGTATTCTGAATCTACGCCTGCAAGCTGCTCGTCGGTGAGAGTTTCGCCGTAGTTAGCGAATGTAGCATAGCCTGAAGTTCTCTTACTTTCAAGAACGCCGTCACCGTGGAGATATGCCTTTGAGTAGATGGGAAGCTGCTTGTTGTTGTAGTGTGAAACAAAGCTCACCTTAACGTCATCGGGAATAGTGTCGAGAATAGCTTCTGTGTTGAATACGAATTCTCTGATCTTTGCGATTTCAGCAAGAGCAGTTGCATATTCTTCCTCAACGCCGCCGAAGAAGTATTCTACTGCATCGTCATAGTACTCATCGGGAACAAGACCCCAGAGACCGTAGGTTGTTCTGAATACCTCGCAAAGGAGCTCGTCATAGATGATATCGCCGTAGTTTGCAAGAACATTGTTAACGAAGCCGGAAATGATGTCAACAAAGCCGAGGAAGTCAAGAATTCTGATGATGATGTTTACAAAGAAGTTGTTGCCAACCTTCTTGATAAGGAATTCAGTTAAATCCTGACCGCTGATTGTGAGGTCACCTGTGAAGGCTGAGCCAACAACGTCAGCACCGTTGTGAGCGGGTGACATAAATACAAGGCTATCGAAAATGTCTGCGCCGTACTTGTCGATGTAGGCTGTGGTAACCATACCGCCCATGCTGCAGGCTGCAACGTCAAGCTTTGATGCGCCTGTCTTCTGAAGAACCATCTGGAAGTAGCTGTTGAGATCATCAGCTAATACTTCGGGGCTCTTTCTCCAGTCGAAGGTGTAAAGGTATACGTTTTCGCCGCCGTACTTACGTGTAAGTGAGCGGAAGAGACCTACAGCAGTGTCTGACCATACGTCATCATCACTTAAATCCATATCAGCGCCGCAATCATAGAACTTGGGGATATGTACGTCTGCGTTGATTGAGTTGCCGTTCTGGTCTACCATAATGTCGCCGAGTACGTTCTTACCGAAATCAGCGATAGCGTGTGCAGCAGCAGCCTCGTTGCCTGCTACCTTGTGAGCGCCGATATCGAAGATAAGGCCGAGAACGTCAAAAGCGTCAATGGAAATTGCCTTTGAGCCGTCTTCCTTGATGAGTCCTGCAAAGTCGATACCTCTTACAACAACGATAGGCTCGCCGTTGTATGCAACCTTTGCTTCCTCTGCTGCGAATGCAGGGATGCAGAGTGAGAATGAAAGAACCAATGCAAGGACGAGAGAAATGACTTTTTTCATTTTTATTCCTCCTTAGAAAAAATAAGAAATTTTCGTAACATAATATTACCACAACGGATGTGGGATGTCAACGATTTTAAGGCGGTTTTACCTTATAAATTATTCAATTTCGGAAAATACTGTGTAAAATGTTTAATATAAGTGTGTAAATAAAATAATCCGTATCATTTTTGTTGCCTTGAGCAAAGTGCCGGATAATTTCACAGATAATGCACCATATAAGCTGTTAGTGTGGTTTTTTGCCATTTAATTCTTGACTCTTTTATAATAAAATGGTAAAATTTATCTACAGTTTACATTCATTTTGTGGCTGAAAAGCTCTACAGGAGGGAAATTATGAAAATTATGAAAAAAACCTTGTGTTTAGTGCTTTGTCTTATAATGGCTCTCAGCTCATTGCCTCTTTTTGCTTCAGCAGAGGGAAATGCATCGGCAGACGGCAGCTACGGTTATTCGACAAGGTACTTTACCGAAAAGCCCGATTCCTACGGTGTAGGCCAGCTTCTTGATGAGGCGGATACCGCTCTCGCAACGGCAAACATCTATGAGGTAATCGAAATCACAAAGGACATCAAGTTTGTTATCGACCTGAGAAACGTTAATGCTCTTTGCGGCACACTTGACAGCTTTGCCGATCTTCTTGATAACCTTCTTATCCAGGCAGCGATTGCTGTTGCTCTCGGAGACCTGAAGGACCTTGATTTCAGCACATGGAAGACAGGTATGAAGAGAAGCACTGCAAACGACACAGTGATCCTCAAGGAGGTTGTGGAGTTTGTAAATGCAAACAGCAGTATTATTTCAGGCATCGTTGACGGCTCTCTTAATCTCGGAGTGCTTAAGAACACCGTTGACCTTAAGGCTCTCCTCGGTGAGGACGGTATAAGCGGCATCATCAAGGAGGCACTTTTCGGTGTTGTATACAGCGGCAGTGAACTTGACAGTGCATACGCACAGTATAAAGAGGACGTTGATTCCTTTATTTACGGTCCTCTTCTCACCAAGCTTGCAGGTGAGTACCTTACAGGCTTCACAATGACCTCGGACACTACTGTTGAGGATCTTCTTATCGCAGTTGCAGATTCAGCTCTCAGACAGTACGCAATTCCCGCACTCAAGAAAATAAACGAGGATTTCTCAACCTCTCCCGTGGAGGACCTGAGAAAGCTTGCTCCTTATATGAATCTCAAGGGCAATACATATAATCTCAATGACTTCGTACTTGACCCCGAAAAGGGACTTCTCGAGCAGCTCAACAACCTTATGGGTGTGCTTGCAAGAGAAATTTTCCCCGGAAGCAGCTGGGAAAGCGGCGACTACACACTTATCAACGATAACCTTGAGGGAATACTCAAGCATCTCGGTAAGGAAAGCGGACTCATTCCCGATGCAGATGAAATGAGCTTCACCGAAATTGTGATGGAGGTTGTGGCAATAGTGCTTCGCAACCTTGACTTAGGCTCATACGAGGACGGTATTGCAGAATGCGATACACTCGAGGACCTTCTCAAATCAGTGATTGCTACCGCTGCAAGAGAGGAAGGTGTTACAACAACCTATACGGAAGAGGATTCATGGCTTGTTGTGCTTTGCGATCTTTTCTCTGCATGGGCATACGATCTCTTTGATATCAAGGACCTTGACGGCAAGTCCTACCGCGGCGGCAACGGCGACGATATCTGGACAGCTCTCAACTACTTCCTCAACTATTTCCTCTTTGATAAGAAGATGGGCTCCTTTATGGGCATAAGCGTAACAAAGCAGGATAGCTTCTTTACAAAGATTGATAAGATTCTCGACCTTTTCGGAGAGACCAAAAAAGCAGGCGTAAACTTCAGCCTTGAGAAATTCCTTCTCGGCGACGGTGATACAAAGGGCGTTATTGATTCAGCTCTTACACTTGATTTAGAAAATGTTTTCACAATCACATTCAAGGCAGCACTTGACGCTGCAGGAGACGTAAAGGCAGAAAAGTTCCTTTACAATACAATAAGATATTTCCTTAATAACTGGTCAGGCGAAGGTCTTCTTCCCGCATACGTTCAGGGTAAGGCGTTCACAGCCGCACTTGACAACAGCAACATAGCGTCCCTTGTAAGCGGTGTTCTCAAGACTCTCGATGCAAGAAAGACTCCTCTTACAACAATTGTTGCATTCACCTGCGCACTTGCTCTCGATGAAGCTGAGCCGGGCGGAGCATTCACCGCAAGCGCAGAAAACGGATACTACACAGGCTACACCGTACATCCTGACGGAAGTGTGACACTGGGCGGCGAGAAGCTCGTTCAGGGTGAGGACTACGTTGTTATCGGTACAGGTACTGCAATGGGCACTGCTTATGCAGAGGTACGTCTTATCGGCATCTACGAGGGCAGTGTGATTGTTCCCTATAACATCGTACTTGCTCCCGTTTCCGAGGTAAGAGTTACAACAACCGATACAAAGGTAAGGCTCAGATGGGATCAGGTGCCCGGTGCAGACCGTTACAACGTATATATGGGTGATACACTTGTTGAAACCGTACCTGCGGACGCTGAGCTTACAAAGCAGTTCACAGGTCTTACACCTATGACAAGATACAACTTCAGCGTTGAGGCTGTCAGCGACATTCACGGAGCAGCTGAAAAGGTAGCCGCAACTGCACTTACCAATCCTCCCAAGGTCGGCTCAGTAAAGGTTACATCCGTAACTGCAAGCACCGCCACTCTTTCATGGAATGCAGTACCCGGTGCGAAGGGTTATGTTGTTGAGCGCTACAGTGCATCAAAGAAGGCTTATGTGTCAGCAGGTAAGACATCGGGCACAAGCTACACCGTAAAGGGTCTTTATTCATACACAAGCTACGATTTCAGAGTAAAGGCATACTTTACCGAAGGTGAAGATACCGTATACTCTGCAAGTGCCACCAAGGTTTCTGCAAGAACAAAGATGGGCAAGGTGGAAAACCTCAAGGCTTCATCAAAAACCTCATCCTCAATCACTCTCAGCTGGGATAAGGTAAGAAACGCCAAGGGCTACAGAATCGAGCAGTACATTAACGGAAAATGGACAAAGCTTACGAGTATTACCGGTACAAGCTACACCGTAAAGGGCCTCAGGGCTTCATCAAAGTACTATTTCAGAGTACGTGCATACTATAACTCAGCAAATTACGGCAGCTACAGTGATAAGTTAACCGTATATACAAACCTTCCTAAGGTAACAGGTCTTAAGGTGAGCTCAACCACCACATCAAGTGCAAAGCTCAGCTGGAAAAAGGTAACCGGTGCCACAAGCTACGTTATTTACAGAAGTACAAACGGAAAAACCTGGACAAAGGTCAAGACCACAACCGGTACCTCATATACCGTAACAGGTCTTTACAGCGGTACAACCTATCAGTTCAAGGTTGTAGCCTACAGCAACAAGCTTAAGACCTACGGTGACTATTCTTCAGTTGTAAAGGGTGTAACAACTGTCGGCAAGGTTGAAGACCTTAAGGCATCCTCACGTAAAAAGACCTCAATCACCGTCACATGGGATAAGGAAAGAGGAGCCGCGGGCTATGTTGTTTATGTAAGTCCCGACGGCAAGAGCTGGACAAAGCTTGTAACAACCACAAAGAACACCGCAACCGCATCAAATCTTACAAAGAATAAGTATTACTACTTCAAGGTAAGAGCCTACAGTAAGGCAAGCGGCTCAACGGTTTACGGCTCATATTCAACAACACTCAAGGCAAAGACAACGCTTTTCTAAAGCATAATAATCAACGGACGGAGAATTTCTCCGTCCGCTTTTCCAACCGCCTTAAAAATGAGAGAAAAGAGTGCCTCATATCAGGAATAAAATCCCGATATGAGGCAAATTTATGCTTACCAATGACTTGCACCGCAGCTGCAGTATCTCTTACCGTCATTACCGAAAAGGCGCCAGAAAAAGCATTTTATTGACCATATAAAGGAGGTCCAGCCCTTTTTACTGTGGCAGTCGCATTTGCATACATTACTCTCGCTTGCTTTGCCGAGCCTCTGTGATGAAAGCCATGTGATAATTGATTCGCTTTCGCTTGTGCTGATTCTGTTGCCTCTTGCATCCTCGGTTTTCATTCCGCAGTCCGAGGGCTGATTCAGCAGGTCGTTTGCAACTGCAAAATGTACGTAATGATGACCGCTGTCATGGTAGTTATACTTGCTGAAGGTTGTGATTCTGCAATAAGAGGGGATATTTGTTGAGTCGATAACCTTATTCCAGAAGGGCTTTGCGAAGGTAACATGAGAAGCGGTAGTGTCCTTCGTGCAGGTTACAAGCCATAGGGGAGTGTTTTTAAGTCTGTCGACCTGATTTTGTGTTACGCTGTCAAAGGGAGCAATAATGACTGCCGCCGCAAAGAGGCCGTTGTATTCACTTGCAAGGCTTACTGCACCTGCACCGCCCATACTCCAACCGATGATGTAAATTCTCTCACGGTCGATGTAATCGTTATTTCTTATAATGAAGTCATTCAGAAGAGCCATAAGATCATCCTGAAGACCTGCATTTGCCCAGGTTTTACTGTCTCCTCCGGGAGTTCTCGGTGCAAAAAGGAATGCACCGCCGCTTCCACCGAAGCGTGACTGAAATTCGCTTGAGGACCATTTGTAAAAGTCTGTACCGATTATCTGTTCTCCCTCGTAAGAGCCGCTGTATTTTCCGTGAAGCATCACAACAAGGGGATATTTCTTGTTTTCTCCACCGTTCTGTAAAGGTGAAAAGTATCTGTAATCAAGACCTCTTTCATTACCTGTCTGCCACTGTGAAACAAGAGCATCCTTGCCTGCTGAAAGGCTTATGCCCACGGCAGAGGCGGTGAAAGCACAGACAATAGTGCCTGTTAAAAGAATAAGGGTGAGTGCGAGGGAAAGTATTTTCTTCATAGTATTCATCCTTCCTTATTTTTTCGATCGTAAGTTTGTTAAAAAGTAAACAGCTGAGTGAAAAAGACGGAAATCTTATGGAAGAAGCCTCTTATCATATCAAAAAAGCCTTCGTGGATAATACCGCAGTATTCGCATACATCCTCATCCTTCTGTGGGTCGGCAAGAGGATATTTCATCTCTGTTTTATCTGTGAAAAGTCCCTCGGGAAGAACTGCTGTCATATGCTCAGGCTTTTCAACACCGAGAGCGTGAAGCACGATTGCCGCAACGTCACGGTTTCTCGTTCCCTCGGGAAGAGTGATATTGTTAACGCCGTTACCCTTGACTGCAACGATTGCGGAGCTTTCCTCAACGGTATTTCCGCCGTGGCCGTCATCTGTTTCACCGTGGTCTGCAACAACAATGAAAAGACCGTTTTCCATAAGTCCGTTTTCAACAAGTGCGTTGTAAATTCTGCCGATATAGCCGTCAGCGGTACGGATTGCCTGATAATATTTGTCATCGAAGCCGCCGTAGGTATGAGCTGCGTGGTCAACATCGTCAAGCTGAACGAACATAAGTGTGGGCTCATTTCCGCCGTTTATGTAATCGACGATTGTATCGGTAAGAAGAAGGTCATAGTCCTTATTGATTTTTTTAACGTTTATGTCATTTTCGATGATGCCCTTGTTGATTGCCTTCCAGTTGTTGAAGGAAACAAGCTCTGCATCGGGATATTTCTCTCTTGTATAGCGAAAAACCGAGCCGAGAGGGTCTTCCTTTGTGTTGCGCTCATTTATTTTACAAATATCGTTGGTAAGGCCGTGAGCGTCGCAGGAAACACCCAAAAGGATTGATCCCCAGTTCTGTGCACTTATGGTAATATCCTCGGTGTGGCAGTTGTGACGTACTGCGCCGTCAGCAAAGATGGTATCAAAGCAAGGCGTTTCTGTTTGGGAGAAAGCCGCACCGGCACCGTCAACGCCGATAACGAAAACGTGTTCATAGTTGCCGAAGCCCTGCGCGGTATTTTGTTCAGCACCGACAGTCATAACACAGCCGACCGTAAGAATAAGAGCTGAAAGCAAAAGGGCAACAAATTTCTTTAACATAGTTTCTCCTCCTTAATTTAATCCGGTTTATAGGGAAATGAGGGCATTAGCTGAAGCTTAAAAAGGTTTGCTTTGTGTTTTCTGTCAATAAGTGCTTTTGTTTCTTCATCCTCACATACGCCTGTTCTGATGTATTTATCGAGCACCGCATAGGTAAAGCCTAAGTTATCCTCGTCGGTTTTGCCGCAGAGGCCGTCACTGGGTACCTTATCAACAAACATAGCGGGAAGACCTAAATATCTTCCGATTTCTTTGACCTCCTGTACCGTAAGGTTTGAAAGGGGACTGAAATCGCCTACACTGTCGCCGTACCTGGTTGAGTAGCCTACCCAATCCTCGGAAAGGTTGCAGGTGTTGGCAACTCTGCCGTTTACGCACTGCGAAACTGCGTAAACAGTTGACATACGAAGTCTTGGCGGAAGGTTTGTCTTTGCAAGGGTGGAAAAATCCATCTTGCTTTCGATTTCGTTTACAAGACCGTTGTAGCAGTCTGCGATATTTATTGTAACATTGGGGATATCGAGGAATTCACAAAGAGCAACGGAAACATCGATATCACTCTGCTCTCCGTTAGGCATAAGTACGCCGAAAACGTTTTCCTTGCCCAAAGCCTTTGCACACAGGGCGGCAACAACACTGCTGTCCTTACCGCCTGAAATGCCTAAGACCGCCTTGCAGCCCTTTCCGTTTTCCTCGAAAAACTGTTTTATCCATTCTATAAGGTCATTTGTGACCTTTGCAACATCAAAG
>JAZULG010000091.1:0-1674 GCA_045603005.1 Acutalibacteraceae bacterium | reverse complement strand
ATGATGCCCTGCTCCTTCTGAACTGTTTCCTCGGTGAAATAGGGAGCCTTCACAAAGTCGAGAAGAATCTCGAGATTTTCCTGCCATTTGTCAGCGCATTGGAAAAGATAGCAGGTGCGGTCGAAGGAGGTGAAGGCGTTTGCCGATGCACCCGTTTTTGCAAAGCGCTCAAAGGCGTCAAGCTCCTCACTTTCGAAAAGCTTGTGCTCAAGAAAGTGGGCAATGCCCTCGGGTACACTCGTATAGCTTTCCTCTCCTTTTATTCTGAAGCAGGTGTCAACGGAGCCGTATTTTGTGCCGAACATTGCAAAGGTGCCTGAATAGTCAGGCTTTTCCATAACAAAAATCTTAAGTCCCGAGGCGTGGTCGATTTCATAGTACTCTTCGCCTAAAAGTTCATTTTTAATAAGCTTTTCCATTTATTCCGCCTCACTTTCAAGTATAAATACAGTATCCTCTGTGACCATATTTGCCGCAACAATAATTTCCTCGCGGCTTACATCCGACATCTGAGCGGCATAGTCCTCGGGTGAGCGGAAATCAGCCTTGTTGCACTGCATGGTTGCCCACATATCGATATAAAGCACACTGTCGGAAAAGGATTTATATGAATCGTTTATGCTGAGCTTAGCCTGACTGATGATTTCATCGCTGAAGTCACCCTTTCTTACGGAATCAAGCTCATTTCTTATGGCGTCAAGGGCCTTGTACGCATTTTCGGTTTCAACACCGCTTTCAACAGTGATAATGCCTTTTGAGTCAATGAGTCTTGCGGAGCAGTAGTAGCAAAGGCTCATTTTTTCTCTTACATTCATAAAGAGCTTTGAGAAGGTACCGCTGCCGAAGATTGCAGTCATTATCTTGAGCGCAGGGAAGTTGTCGCCTTCGTAGGTCATACCCGCTCTCATACCGATAACGAGCTTTCCCTGCTTTACCTTCTGCTTTTCGGTAATTGTTCTGCTTTCGTAGGCCTCGGAAATAAATTCTGTGCGGATTTCTTTTATATCCCCGGTCTTCCTGCCGAGGGCATTGAATCTTTCCGCGAAAAGCTTTTCCGCTTCCGCTTTGTCAAAATTACCCGTAACATTTATCTGTATGGGGCAGGTGAAAAGCATATCCTTCCATACTCTGAAAAGCTCTTTGCCGTCGAGCGCGGAGATAGTCTCTCTGTTGCCGAGTCTGTCAGTGCCGTAAAACTCGTCACGGCACATTTCCTCTGTCATGCGGGTAAGAGCGTACACTCTTTTGTCATCTTTTTCGCTGTCGATTTTTTCAATAAGAAGTCTCTTTTCTCTTGCGACGTTTTCCTCCTTGAAGCCCTTGGGAGTGATGTCCGGCTTGAGAAAAGCGTCAAGAAGAAGCTCTATACCTTCATTGAGTACCTTTTCACCCTTGAGAGCGAATCGGTCGTCAAGGCAGGTGAGTACAAGAGACAGTACCTGAGCCTCGCCGATTTTTTTAACCGAAGCGGAAAGTCCTGCTCCGTAAAGGGAAGCAAGCTTGCGGTTCATTTCATATACTGTGGGATAATCCTTGCCCGTACGTGCAAGAAGATGTATAAGCAGCGCTCTTGCGGAGGTGTCGCCGTCAAGAGGAGCGGTTATATTAAGTGAAACAACAGCGTTTTTGAACTGGGCTGTGTTATGGGTAAAAAGTCTTACACCGGGAGAAATA
>JAZULG010000090.1:0-6929 GCA_045603005.1 Acutalibacteraceae bacterium | reverse complement strand
GAGGCACGTCACGGCCGTCGAGGAAGCAATGTACGAAAACGTCCTTAACGCCGTACTTCTTAGCCATTTCAACAATAGCGTACATGTGAGTGTTGTGTGAGTGAACACCGCCGTCGCTCATAAGACCCATAAGGTGAAGAGTGGAGTTGTTCTTAAGGCAGTTTTCCATAGCACCCTTAAGAGCTTCGTTTTCGAAGAAATCGCCGTCCTTGATGGACTTTGTGATTCTTGTAAGCTCCTGGTAAACAACACGGCCTGCGCCGATGTTTGTGTGACCAACCTCACTGTTACCCATCTGACCGTCGGGGAGACCAACATCCATACCTGATGCGCCGATAAAGGTCATGGGATTTTCGTTCATAATTTTATCAAGGTTGGGAGTTGCGGCGGCAACAATAGCGTTACCGTAATCGGAAGGATTCTTACCGAAACCGTCCATGATACATAATAAAACAGGTTTTTTCATTGTAATCTGTCCTTTCTGAAAGCATTCTTGCCTCCCTTGAAAGGGGAGGTGTCACCCGTAGGGTGACGGAGGGATTCTGCCGTCCCCTTCAGGGGACGGTGGCGGCAAAGCCGCCGGAAGGGGAATTCCCTCATTCTGCATTTAAAAAGGGCTCAACGAGCCCTTTTTATTTATTTCTGTTCGGATGCAGCCTTAACAATAACTGAGAAGTCCTCAGCCTTGAGTGATGCGCCGCCGATAAGACCGCCGTCAACGTTTACCTTAGCAACGAGACCTGCAGCGTTCTTAGCGTTCATTGAGCCGCCGTACTGGATTGTGATAGCTTCTGCAGCTTCAGCACCGTATGCTTCAGCAACAGCTGCACGGCAGTAGCCGTTACCCTCATCAGCCTGATCGTCGGTAGCAGTTACGCCTGTACCGATAGCCCATACGGGCTCGTAAGCGATAACAACGTCCTTGAGCTGCTCGGCAGTTACGTTTGTAAGAGCCATCTTTGTCTGGAACTTAAGAAGAGTTTCGGTGTAGCCGAGCTCTCTCTGCTCAAGAGTTTCACCAACGCAAACGATGGGCTTAATGCCTGCGTTAAGAGCAGCAAGAGTACGAAGGTTAACAGTCTGGTCTGTTTCGCCGAAGTATGTTCTTCTTTCGCTGTGACCTACAACAACGTATTCAACGCCGAGCTCCTTGAGCATATCAGCTGAGATTACACCTGTGTATGCACCTGAAGGCTTGAAGTGAATGTTTTCAGCACCGATCTTGATGTTTGAGCCCTTAGCAGCTTCAATTGCAGCGGGGATATCAACGAAGGGTACGCAGAGAACAACTTCGCAGTCAGCACCTGCAACGAGGGGCTTCATTTCGTTGATAAGTGCAGTTGCCTGAGAGGGGGTCATATTCATTTTCCAGTTACCTGCGATAACTGCTTTACGTGTAGCTTTGTTCATTTTTTACTACTCCTTTAATATATATAATTCTTGTCACCTCTGAAAGGGGAGAGGTATAAAGGGCCAGCTGCAGCAGCAAAGCGGCGAAGCCGCCCTGACTACTAACTACTGACTACTCTTACTTGTCGTTAAGTGCAACAACGCCGGGAAGGTCCTTACCCTCGAGGAATTCGAGTGAAGCACCGCCGCCTGTTGAGATGTGGCTCATCTTGTCAGCGAAGCCGAGCTTCTGAACTGCTGCAGCTGAGTCACCGCCGCCAACGATGGAGATTGAACCGCTTTCAGCAATAGCAGTAGCAACTGCGATAGTACCTGAAGCGAAGTTCTTCCATTCGGAAACGCCCATGGGACCGTTCCAGATAACAGTACCTGCGCCCTTGATAGCGTCAGCGAAGAGAGCTTCTGTCTTGGGGCCGATGTCAAGGCCCATCCAACCGTCGGGGATATCGTCTGAATCAACAATCTTGTGCTCTGTATTTTCGTTATATTCAAGACCGACTCTGTTATCAATGGGGATAAGGAAGTTAACGCCCTTAGCCTTTGCAGTTTCCATCATTTCCTTAGCAAGCTCAATCTTGTCTTCTTCACAGATTGAAGTACCAACGCTGTGGCCCTGAGCTGCGAAGAAGGTGTAAGCCATACCGCCGCCTACGATGAGGGTATCAACCTTTTCCATAAGGTTTGTAATAACGCCGATCTTATCTGAAACCTTTGCACGGCCGAGGATAGCAACGAGAGGTCTCTTGGGATTCTCAAGAGCGCCGCCGATGTATTCAAGCTCCTTACGGATGAGGTAGCCGCCTACTGCGGGAAGATAATCAGCAACACCTGTTGTTGAGCTGTGTGCTCTGTGAGCTGAACCGAAAGCATCGTTTACATAGATTTCTGCAAGTGAAGCAAGAGCCTTTGAGAAATCGGGATCGTTCTTTGTTTCTTCCTTGTGGAAACGAACGTTTTCAAGAAGAAGAACCTCGCCTTCCTTAAGGTCAGCAGCGAGAGCCTGAGCACTTTCGCCAACAACGTCCTTAGCCATCTTAACCTCGATGCCGAGAAGCTCGCCGAGTCTTACAGCAACGGGAGCGAGTGAAAATTCGGGCTTGAATTCACCCTTGGGTCTGCCGAGGTGTGAGCAAGCGATAACCTTTGCACCGTTATCGAGAAGATACTTGATTGTGGGAAGAGAAGCAACGATTCTCTTGTCGCTTGTGATAACGCCGTTTTCCATCTTAACGTTGAAATCGCAGCGGATGAGGACCTTTTTGCCTCTTACGTCGATGTCTTCAACTGACTTTTTGTTTAATACGTTCATTGTGGTTCGTCCTTTCGTAATTTATATATACTATAAAAAATTGCCATTGACTATTTTATAATATTATGCCCTTTTTTTCAAGTGTTTTGATATAAAAAATACTGATAGCGGTATGTTTTATTATAAATGGTGTTCAACCGTGTAGGGTACGCCTCGTGTGGCGTACCGAACCACATTTGCCCGCCTCACAAGGTTTCCTTTTCTTTTTTTAACGGTACGCGTTCCGCGTGGGTGCTGACGGCGAAGCTTTATCCCGCCTGATATATTTACCGCAATCTCTGTAGGGACCGACGTCTCGGCGGTCCGTAATCCTTGTTTCAAAATACCCTGCATGTCAAAACCGCAGGGGCGGCTATCAGCCGTATTGTTGACAAGACTATCGCTTTGTGATAAAATAGAATTACAGATTGACGGACATTGTTTCTGGTTTGGTAAGTAAACATTATCAACACAGATAACCGTACGCTGCGTAAGACAGACTTAGTTTTATTGGGAGGTATAATATGTTTATAAAACAAAACAGTAAAGGTATCTTGAGAGTAATATCATTTTTTTTATAATCAGCACAATGGTAATATTATTTACAGGTTGCTTTGGCGGCGTGAGCGATTGGGCATATAGCTTACCTAATGATTATGAGATTTGGCGTGTAAATTCCGATAGTGTAGTTTTCGGAAAAAATGAAGGCGATCGTTTTGAACAGGAGATTGACAGATATGTGATATCTTTTAGCTATAATGATAGGTATATCGGCTTGATAAGGATTCCGATGGACGATATTCCACATGATAAGGATATTGATATTGAAACTATGGATCGATCTGATTCGGAATACTATATTGTCGATTCGGAAAACGATATAATATATGGACCGTATACCGAAAAGGAGTATGTAAAACAATTAGATGACCTCGGTATACAAGATATGTGTGAATGGATTGAAACATTGCAAAGACCTGAAAACGCAAAAGATTAATTTTAAAAATAAGTATAGTTAATTTTTTGCTGATATCTAAAAACACAAGCCTCAGCTTTCCTCTAAAGGATAGCCGAGGCTTTTTCATATACTCTGTGGTCATTCTGCGGCCTCAGCCCTTCCGTTTCGCCGAGCCTTCCCCGCAATTCCGAATTCCGAACTCCGAATTCCGCATTCAAAACGCCCTCAAGGGCGTTTTGTTAAAATCCTTTCAGTAAATCCGCAAAGGGATTATTCTTCTCTTCCTTCTTCTGCTGACTTTCCTGCTTTCTCATATAGCTGAGCACGTCAGCCTTGCCTGCACCTGCCTGTTCTTTGCGCTTCTGGAAGTCAGTGAGCTTTTCACGGTAGCCGCATACACAGACGAACATCTTTTTGTCACCCTCACCACGAAGCTCCATCTTTTTGTGGCAGTCGGGGCAGCGGGCGTTTGTCACCTGTGTCAGTCCCTTGCGGTAGCCGCATTCTCTGTCCTGACAGATAAGCATTTTACCCTTTTTGCCGTTGACCTCGAGCATATATTTGCCGCATACGGGGCAGGCGATACGGGTGAGATTGTCGTGAGCATACTTTGCATCGGACATAATAACCATAGATACGAGCGAGGTTGAATAGTCTCTCATATCCTTGATGAATTTCTTCTGGTCAGCAGTACCCTTTGAGATGTTCTGTAGCTGCTGCTCCCACTTGGCGGTAAGCTCCGCACTCTTGAGGTCGGCAGGTACAATGCTTATGAGTTGCTTACCCTTTGCCGTGGGGTGAATTTCCTTGCCTACACGCTCAATAGAGAAGTTGTCAAAAAGCTTTTCGATGATATCGGCTCTCGTGGCAGGGGTGCCGAGACCGCTTGTCTGGCTGATTACTGCCTTGAGATTTTTATCCTCAATCTGCTTTGAAGGATTCTCCATAGCGGAAAGGAGTGTAGCCTCTGTGTATCTTGCGGGCGGTCTTGTCTTTCCCTCGGTGATTTTCGTACTCATAACGGGAAGAGACATACCCTCTTTAAGAGGCGGGAGAGACTGTGAGCGGTTTTCCGCCTCGTCCTCATCCTCATCCTCGTCAGCATTGCCGTAAAATTCCTTCCAGCCCATAGCCTTGGGAGTCTTACCCTTTGCGAAGAAGCTGTTGCCCTCAATGTCGATTTCAACCTTCACCTCATCGTACTCGTAGGGTGCGGAGAGTACTGCAAAGAAGCGGCGTACAACAAGGTCGTAAATGTTTCTTTCATCAAAGCTGAGCTTCTGAAGATTGGGCGACTGCTCGGTGGGGATAATAGCGTGGTGGTCGCTGACCTTGGCGTTATTTACGATGTACTTTGTTTCGATTTTACCTCTTGCAAGACCCATAGCCCACTTTGCATAGGGACCTACTGCGGCGGCACGGAGTCTCTCGGGGATGGTAGCCACAACATCATCGGTTATGTAACGTGAATCGGTACGGGGGTAGGTGAGTACCTTGTGGTATTCGTAAAGGCTCTGCATAAGTGAAAGAGTCTGCTTTGCACTGTAGCCGAACTTCTTGTTGGCGTCTCTCTGCAGCTCCGTAAGGTCGTAAGCGGCAGGGGGAGCCTGCTTTTTACTGCTCTTTTCAAGCTTTGAAACCTTACCGCTTTTGTTCCTGATTGCGTTTTCAATCTTTTCTGCAAATTCACGGTCGGAAAAGCGTGTGTTACCCTTCTTGTCACGGAAGGTAGCCTTAAAGCCGTTGAAGTAAGCCTGAAGAGTGTAGTATGTCTTCGGCTTGAAGTTAAGAATTTCCTCCTCACGTGCAACGATGAGTGCGAGAGTAGGTGTCTGCACTCTGCCTGCTGAAAGTGAAGCGTTGTATTTGCAGGTGAGTGCTCTTGTGGTATTGAGACCTACAAGCCAGTCCGCCTCTGCTCTTGCCTGAGCGGATTTGTAAAGGTTATCGTAGTCCTTGGCGGGCTTGAGATTTTTAAAGCCGTCCTTTATAGCCTTGTCGGTCTGGGAGGAAATCCACAGACGGTAGGCGGGCTTTTTACAGCCTGCCTTTGTCATAATCCAACGTGCGACAAGCTCGCCCTCACGTCCCGCATCGGTTGCGATAACGAGGGAGTCAACTTCGGGGCGCTTCATAAGTGCAGATACGGCTCTGTACTGCTTTGAGGTCTGCTTGATGACCACAAGCTTCATTTTGTCGGGGAGCATGGGCAAATCATCCATCTCCCACTTTTTATATCTTTCATCGTAAGCATCCGGGTCGGCGAGAGTTACAAGATGACCGAGTGCCCAGGTGATAATGTACTTATCACCTATGATGCAACCGTCACCCTTGCCCTTGCAGCCGAGTACTCTTGCGATGTCTCTTGCAACCGAAGGCTTTTCGGCAAGTACTAATTGTTTTCCCATATCATTTACCTCATTTTATAACTGAAAGGCAGCAGCCTTTTTCACTGAATTTTTCTTTTATAACCTTTTCGACCTCGTCCTTTGTAACTGACTTATAAAGCTCGAGAGTGTCAAAGAGACCGAAGCCGCCGAAATAACTGTCAACGAGATTACTTGCAAGTGAGTCGGTATCGTTAAAGAAGAATACATCCTTACCGTACATTCTCTTGAGTGAGATTTCAAAATCCTCGTCGGATATGCCATCTGACTGAAGTCTTTTGATTTCTGCGGCAATTTCGTCACATACCTTTTCTGGATTGTTGCTTTCACCGCTTATGAGAAGGCATGAGAAGCCTCTGCCGTTGAAGTATTCCTTGCCGAAGCTTGAGTTGATAAGACCTTCATCAAGCAGTCTGCAGTAAAGAGGGGAGACCTTGCTGAGAAGCACGTCGAGAGCGAGATTTGTAACGAGGCTGTCTCTTGCCGTGTTGTTTTCTGCGGGTGTGCATTTATATCCGATTGCGAATTTCGGCATATCAACGCCCATATTTTCCTCGGTATAATCAGTCACCGCGCTGTCGCTTTCCTCAGGGATAATCTGTTCGTAATAAACGGGCTCTTCCTTTTTGAGTACCTTATCTGCGATTGCGATAACCTCATCCTTTTTTACGTTACCCGCAACGGCAAGAGCCATATTTGAGTTATTATAGAAGGTGCGGTAGCAGGAGTAAAGAAGCTCTGCATTTATTTCCGCGATTGATTCAACGGTACCCGCAATGTCGATGCGTACGGGGTTATTGTGATAAAGACCTCTGAGCAGATTGAAGAGCACCTGCCAGTCGGGGTCGTCCTGATACATTCTTATCTCCTGACCGATGATGCCCTG
>JAZULG010000089.1:0-8926 GCA_045603005.1 Acutalibacteraceae bacterium | reverse complement strand
CTGTCGGTTCATCTGCAAGAATAATTGCAGGCTCAATGGCAAGAACTCTTGCAATAGCAACACGCTGTTGTTGACCACCGGATAATTTCACTGATTTATAAAAGAAAGATTTTCTTTTTACAAATAAACAAACAAAAAAATCCGAAAACTAATGCTTTCGGACTTTTTTTGGCGGAGAGTCAGGGATTCGAACCCTGGGTGAGTTTCCCCACACAGCATTTCGAGTGCTGCACCTTCGACCACTCGGACAACTCTCCTTGTTGCTCAGCTATTCTATCAAATACGCTTCGATTTGTCAAGTGAATTTTACTTCTGCTTTTATTTATTTTATTGCAGATTATACTTGCTCATTTTGTTTATTTGTGTTAAAATATATTGATAATTAGAGTGAGGTACTATGCCATGATTATATTAGGCATTGATCCGGGCTATGCAATAGTCGGATACGGTGTTATAGATTACAGAAACAATCATTTCAATGTTGTTGATTACGGTGCAATACTTACCGATGCAAAAACACCTTTCAATGAGCGGCTTGAAAAGATTTATGATGAGTTGAGTTCAATTATTGATAAGTACTCGCCTGAGGCGATGAGTCTTGAAAAGCTTTTCTATAACAATAACGCCAAAACAGTTATAGATGTAAGTCAGGCGAGAGGTGTTATAATGCTTGCCGCACAGAAAAAAGGAGTCAGAGTTTTTGAATACACACCTCTTCAGGTAAAGCAGAGTGTCGTCGGATACGGAAGAGCTGAAAAAAAGCAGGTGCAGGAAATGACAAGACGTATACTCGCTCTTGAAAAAGTACCTAAGCCCGATGATACTGCCGATGCACTTGCCATGGCAATATGTCATGCACATTCAAGCGGCTCACTTTCGCTTATGGGTAATATGAAAATCAGAAAGGGGATTTAAACCGTGTTATATTCTCTTACAGGTGAACTTATAAAAAAGGGGACGGGCTTTGCTGTTGTTGAATGCGGCGGTGTCGGTTTCTTCTGTAATACCTCAAACACAACTCTTTACGATATTTCGGGTGAAAGGAAAGTTACTCTTTTCACACATCTCAATGTCCGTGAGGATGCGATGGATCTTTTCGGGTTTTCCACAGAAAATGAGCTTCAGTGGTTCAGAATGCTTATTTCAGTTAACGGCGTAGGTCCGAAGGCCGCTCTTGCCATTCTTTCTGAGCTTACACCTGACAGACTTGCACTTGCGATTTCGGCAAACGACGTGAAAATGATAAAATCCGCACCGGGTATCGGCCCGAAAATAGCTCAGAGGATAATTCTTGACCTGAAGGATAAGGTCAGTGCCTACGCGACCGACAACGGTATTGAGGATATTGCCAAGATATCGGCTGCTAAGGATATGCCTAATGTCAGTGAAGCGGTTGCCGCACTTACAATGCTCGGCTACAGTCAGGCGGATGCTTCTGTTGCAGTAAGTCAGATTGATCCCTCACTTTCCGTTGAGGATATAATCCGACAGGCTCTTAAAATTTTATCGAAACAGTAAGGTGAAAATATATGGAATTTGAAGAAAGAATTGTCGCTCCCGACCTTCTCGGCACAGACGGGGATATAGAAACATCTCTGCGCCCGAAGATACTCAGTGATTATATAGGTCAGGATAAGGCAAAAGAAAATCTCGAGGTTTATATAAGAGCAGCAAAGGGTAGAGGAGAAAGCCTTGATCACGTGCTTCTTTACGGCCCTCCGGGGCTGGGTAAAACAACCCTTGCAGGTATCATTGCCAACGAAATGAATGTTAACTTCAGGGTTACATCGGGTCCTGCCATCGAAAAGCAGGGCGACCTTGCCGCACTTCTTACAAATCTTAACGAGGGCGACGTGCTTTTCATAGATGAAATTCACCGCCTTAACAGGAGCGTAGAAGAAGTACTTTATCCCGCTATGGAGGATAACGCCCTTGATATTATTATCGGTAAGGGACCTTCTGCAAGGTCAATCCGGCTTGATTTACCTAAATTTACACTTGTCGGAGCTACAACAAGAGCGGGTCAGCTTTCTGCACCTCTCAGAGACCGTTTCGGCGTAATACTTCGTCTTGAGCTTTATACTCCCGAGCAGCTTGCGCAGATAGTAACAAGAAGTGCCGGAATTCTCGGCATAGATATTGATAAGTACGGTGCCCTTGAAATTGCGTCCCGTTCGAGAGGTACGCCGAGAATTGCTAACAGACTGCTCAAGAGAGCGAGAGATTTCGCAGAGGTAAACGGTGAGGGTGTTATCAGCGAGGAAATAGCCGATTATGCTCTTGAAAAAATGGAGATTGACCATATCGGACTTGACTCAATCGACCGTTTATTGCTTACTACTATGATTAACAGCTACGGCGGAGGTCCCGTGGGACTTGAGACAATTGCTGCGGCAATAGGTGAAGAGGCGGTTACCATAGAGGATGTATATGAGCCCTATCTTATGCAGATAGGCTTCCTCGGAAGGACTCCCCGAGGACGTGTTGCAACTCCTGCAGCATATGAGCATCTCGGAATACCTATGAAGGGGCAACAAAAACTCTTTTAAAAGAAAGGAAGTAGCTTTTCTATGAGATATACTAAGGATTGGAAGGACTATGAGCTTATAGACTGCTCTTGCGGCGAAAGACTTGAGCGTTGGGGCAATATAGTACTTATCAGGCCTGACCCGCAGGTTATCTGGAAAACCGAGAAGAAAAATCCTTTGTGGAAAAAGGCAAATGCCTGCTATCACAGGTCTAAAACCGGTGGCGGCTCTTGGGAAGTGCGCAGTAAAATGCCTGATTTCTGGAGCATCGGCTACAAGGATATGACTTTTAATATAAAAACAATGGGCTTTAAGCATACGGGACTTTTTCCCGAGCAGGCCGTTAACTGGGATTACACCAGAGAGCTTATCAAAAAAGCAGGCAGACCGGTAAAGGTGCTTAACCTCTTTGCCTATACCGGAGGTGCAACTGTTGCGCCGCTTATGGAGAATGCTCAGGTGGTTCACGTGGATGCTTCTAAGGGTATGGTCGCATGGGCAAAGGAAAATGCAGTATCCTCCGGTGTTGCTGACAGAAATGTCAGATGGATTGTTGACGACTGCATAAAATTTGTTCAAAGAGAAATCCGCAGAGGCAATAAATACGATATCATAATTATGGATCCTCCATCATACGGCAGAGGCCCCGGCGGAGAAGTATGGAAGCTCGAGGATGAGGTCTACAGTTTCGTTGAGCTTTGCAGTGAGCTTTTATACGAGGATTCACTTATGATGCTCATAAATTCTTATACAACGGGTTTATCCGCATCTGTAATGGAGTATATCCTCGGCTCAGTTATTGAAAAGAAGTTCGGCGGTAAGGTGTCCTCATCAGAAATCGGACTTCCCGTAACTGAAACCGGAATGATACTTCCCTGCGGAGCATCTGCAATATGGGAAAGATAACAGAGGCTATGATGAATAATTATATTGAATTTGAAAACGTTTCTTTCAGCTACGCCGATGAATACGACAGTGCAGAAAAGAATACGGTTATAGACAATTTGTCTGTCGGTATAGCAAAGGGTGAATTTGTCTGCGTGCTTGGTCATAACGGTTGCGGAAAATCTACCTTTGCGAAGCTTTGTAACGCCATTGAGGTTCCTCTGAGCGGCAAGGTTTATGTTGACGGAATCGATTCCGCAGATGATGACAGACTCTACGATATCAGGCGTAAGGTCGGAATGGTCTTTCAAAATCCTGACAATCAGATTGTTGCCACTATTGTTGAGGATGACGTTGCCTTCGGCCCTGAGAATTTAGGTGTTGAGCCTTCTGAAATACGAAGAAGAGTTGATGAAGCTCTTAAGCAGGTCGAAATGTACGATTTCCGCTTGTCTGAGCCTCATAAGCTTTCGGGCGGACAAAAGCAGAGGGTTGCTATTGCGGGAATAATTGCTATGCAGCCTGAATGTATTATACTTGATGAATCAACCTCAATGCTTGACCCGAGGGGCAGGCAGGAGGTTATGAAAACGGTTAAAAGGCTCAATAAGGAATTTGGGATAACAGTTATTTTCATTACTCACTATATGGATGAAGCTGTTGAGGCAGACAGAGTTATTGTTATGGATAACGGCAGAATTGTGCTTGACGGAGCTCCCCGTGAGGTCTTTGTCCATATTGATCAGCTCAAAGCAATCGGGCTTGATGTTCCCGAGGCAACAGAGCTCACAGCTATGCTTATAAAAGAAGGAGTTTCTCTTCGTAAAGATATTCTCAATATTGAAGAGCTTCTTGATTCGATTGTTAAACTTATGGAGGAAAAAAGTTGAACGGTACCTTACTTGAAACGAAGAACCTGACGTATGTATATTCCAAAGGTACATCGTCTCAGGTGCATGCTATAAGGGATATTTGTCTTAAGATTGAAAAAGGTGAGCTGGTGGGCGTAATCGGTCATACCGGCTCTGGGAAGAGTACCCTTATTCAGCATTTTAACGGACTTCTCAAGGGTACTTCAGGTACGGTTCTTCTCGACGGTAAGGACATCTGGGAAAAAAAGACCGATATACGAAACGTCCGCTTCAGAGTGGGTGTTTGCTTTCAGTACCCCGAGTATCAGCTTTTTGAAGATACAGTATATAAGGATATAGCCTTCGGACCTGTTAATATGGACCTTGATAAAGATGAAATTGACAAGAGAGTACGCGAGGTTATATATTACGTAGGACTTGATGAAACCTATCTTGATAAATCACCCTTTGATCTTTCCGGCGGAGAAAAAAGAAGGGTTGCAATTGCGGGTATTATGGCTATGCAGCCCGAAATACTTGTTCTTGATGAACCCTGTGCCGGTCTTGATCCTGCAGGCCGTGAAACGGTGCTTTCTATGATAACCGATTACCGTGAAAAAACAGATTCTACAGTAATCGTTGTTTCTCACAGTATGGAGGATATATCTAAAATTGCAACCAAGGTTCTTGTTATGAACGAATCGAAGCTTGCATATTACGATACGGTCGATGAGGTTTTCAAGCACGCTGATGAGCTTAGAAAAATGGGACTTAATATTCCCCGTCTTACAAAGCTTTTCCTTATGCTTAAGGAAAGAGGTTATGATGTTAATACCGACGTATATACCCTTGAAAAAGCTAAAGCTGAGCTTCTTACACTCCTGAAAAAAGGAGGTTGCGTCAAATGATATCTGATATCACAATCGGTCAGTATTACAAAGGCGACTCTTTTATTCACCGTCTTGATGCGAGAGCAAAAATACTTCTTACTGTTTTGTTTATAGTAATGATATTTATGTGTAAGAATTTCCTTTCTCTCGGTCTTACGCTTGTTTTTGTTATTGCATCTGTGCTTATGTCATCGGTACCGGTAAAGATGTATCTGAAGAGCCTTAAGCCTATAATCCCTATAATTCTGTTTACGGCAATTCTGAATATGTTCTATACCGGTGGGGAAACCGTGCTCTATAGCTTTTGGCGTATTACTCTGACTGTAGAAGGACTTTCTACCGCAGCGTTTTTTGCGGCGAGAATCGTACTTATTATAATAGCAAGCTCAATTCTTACCTATACAACAGTACCCACTATGCTTACTGATGCAACTGAAAAGCTTCTCAGTCCCCTGAAGGTGTTTAAAATACCCGTACAGTCTCTTGCTATGATGATGACTCTTGCTTTGAGGTTTATCCCTACACTTATTGAAGAAATAGAGAAAATCACCAATGCGCAGAAGGCAAGGGGAGCAGATTTTGAAAGCGGTAAGCTTTTACAGCGAATCAAAGCTGTTGTTCCAATAATAATACCGCTTGTTGTGTCTTCTTTCAGACGTGCGGCAGAGCTTGCCGACGCTATGAATTGCAGGTGTTATACGGGCGGAAACACAAGAACAAGGATGAAGCAAATGAAATTCAGACTTAAGGATTTTTTATCGTTGTTTGTTTTTTGTGCGGGAATAGCAGGTGTCGTACTTCTCAATATTAAATTCGGAGCAGTTATCTGATTATGATTAGAAATATTAAGCTTACAATCCGTTTCAACGGAAGTGATTTTCACGGCTGGCAGATTCAGGAAAACGCCGACACCGTACAGTCACGGATGGTTAAAGCCATTGAAACTATAACAGGTTACAAGGCTGCGCTTAATGGCTGTAGCAGAACCGACAGCGGTGTTCATGCGAATATGTTCTGCTGTAATTTCAGAACTGACAGCGATATTGATTGCAGAAAGCTTATGAGAGGTCTCAATGCGGTATTGCCTGACAGTATTTCTGTTTACGGCTGTAAGGATGCCGATATTGATTTTCACAGCCGCTTTGACTGTAAAGGTAAGGAATATATCTATAAGATATGGAACAGTGAAGCTAAAAATCCATTTATGAAAAATCTTGCACTGCATTATCCTTACAAGCTCGATGCTCAGATGCTTAATGAGCAGGCTGCTGATTTTGTCGGCACATACGATTTTTCTGCCTTCTGTTCAAGCGGTACTGATGTAAAAGATAAGACCAGAACAGTGTATTCGTGCAAGGTGACCCGTGACGGCGATATGGTTACATTTTCCGTAAAGGGAGACGGATTCCTTTATAATATGGTTCGTATAATGGTCGGAACTCTTCTTGATATAAACTCCGGAAAAATTGAGAAGGGTACGGTAAAGGAAATAATACTCAGCAGAGATAGAGAAAAAAGCGGAAAAACCGCAAGAGCCGAAGGCTTATACCTCAACGAGGTTTATTACGGTGAACAAGAGGTGATGATGTGAAAAATAGAAAAAATATCAGCATTTTCGGAAAAAATCCTGAAAAAAACAAGAAAAAGCCTCAGGGAAAGAAAAAGCTTCTCGCAATGATAGCTGTTCCTGTTGTAATTGCACTTATTATCGGTATTACTTACATATGCGGCGGCTTTGAAGCTATAGACTATTTTCTTTTTTACAGACACCGCAGCATTGATCCTTCGGTTGTTTCGTCGGGAACCTTCCCTGTAACATTTTCAGGTGGGGATATAATTACAGTTGATAATATTTCATCTAAGGCTGTTGTGCTCAGTAAAAAGCTTTTGACCTGCGTCTCTTATAAAGGAAGAGTACTTTACACTGAAAGCTTTACGTTTGTTGATCCGGTGATGAAAACCGACGGAAAGTACGGTATAGTGTTTGACAGAGGATATGATAGCTTTTTGATATTTGATGCTTATAATGTTGTTTACCGCGGTACTGTTGAAGAGGGTAAAAGCATTATAAATGCTGATGTTGATAACAAGGGTAACGTCGTATTGTCAACAAAAAGCAATGATTCTGCCTGCCGTGTTTATATGTTTGATAAAAAAGGTGAAACAAAGTACATATGGTCCTGTGCAGAAAACTATGTGGTCTGTATGGATATCAGCAGGGATTCCGAAAAAATTGCCTGTGCAGCGATTGGTGCACGCAACAATGAAATATTTACAACGGTTTATATGTTGGATATTTTTTCCGATTCAGCAGTATCCGTTTATGAGGTAAAGGATTCCGCCTGCATTGATATAATGTATCATGATAGCGGAAAGGACAAAGTGATTCTTAATTGTACGGATAAAAGACTTGTTTTTGATGTATCGGATGACGGTTCTCTCGGCGGACATCCTTCGAACATTATATTCAAGGGAGACTGCGTTGCGGTCGATTCTGATTCTGACGGAAACACGGCGGTAATCACACAGCGTTATAATTCTCCTGATTCGGCTGAGCTGACACTTTACAATAAGGATAATAATATTGTTTTCAGCTGTGATACTCTGTCAGGAGTTGTTTCTGCACTCTGTAGTAAGGATAAGGTGTATTGCCTTACTGAAAAGAGCATATTGACCTACAGTCAGAAATCCGAGAAAAACGCAGAGTTTGACTGCGATATATTCGGAGAGGGTCTTGTTTTACTAAAGGGAAAAATACGGTATTATTCATCTAAAATTATTAAAAACGGATTTTAGTAATTTTTATTGTTTATTTATAAAAAGTGTGATATAATGGTACATCATCCTGAAAATCAGACTTTGTAAGGAGGTAATTTATGTCATATATTGATTTGATACTGTTAGCAGTTATAGGGATAGTTGTTTTTCTATCCGTTAAGAGCGGATTTTTCAAAACGTTGTTTGACCTTGTTGCATATATTGTTGCTGTAGCCGCAGCAAAGAATATTTCTCCTCTTCTCGCAAAAAATGCTTTTGACACATTTATAAAAGACGGAGCAGAAAAATATCTCAGTTCGGCTCTTTCCGGTATAAGTGCGGAGCAGCTTCCGGAACAAGCGGATAAGGTTATTGATTCGGTGCCTGAGGGACTCAGAGGCTTGCTCGAGGTTATCGGCTTTACTGAAGAAAAAATCACAGAGCAGATTTCTTCAATTGAGCTTAACGGACAAGACGTTGTATCAGGCATAATGGATAAGGTTGTTGAGCCGATTGGTGTCGGTATAATGCAGTTCCTGATATTTATTATTGTCGGTATAGTCCTTCTCATTGTTGCAAAGATTATTATCAGCCTTCTCAACGGTGTTGTTAAGAGGCTTCCCGTAATAAAGAGATTCAACTCTTTGCTTGGCGGTCTTCTCGGCTTCGTTAAGGGCGGCGTGATTGCTGTTATTCTTGCAGGCTTACTTGGCGTTGTTGCATCTGTGTCAGATAATCAGGGCTTTATCGATGCTGTAAGCAATTCGATTCTCTTAAATTCGCTTACCGAGATTCTCGGAGATTTCAGTTTTTAAAATTAAGGAGTATTTACAATGATTAAAAGTCTTTTCAAAGGTTGTCTTACAATACCTAACCTTCTTTCAGTAATCAGAATTATAATGATTCCCGTTTTCGCAGTTTTATTCTATAATGACCAGAAGGTTGTTGCTGTTATTATTCTTGCTCTTTCCGGATTAACCGATCTTTTTGACGGTAAAATTGCAAGAAAGTTTAA
>JAZULG010000088.1:0-17913 GCA_045603005.1 Acutalibacteraceae bacterium | reverse complement strand
GTTACAGCCCTCTCTGCCTACCATCTGGCGTGCAAATGCCTGTGTGGGTATAAGTGTGCCCAGGAAGTTGAGGTTGAATACAAAGCCTACACCTGCACTGTCAAGGTCGAAGAAGCTCTTTGTGTCGGCATCAATGTCGCCGAGCTCAAAATACTCCTTGTCAGTTGTAGCCTTGGGGTTGTTACCGCCTGCACCGTTGATGAGGATGTCGCACTTGCCTATCTCTTTTTCGACAAGGTCTGCAACCTCGTAGCAGATTTCCTTGTTGAGTACGTCGCACTTGTATGCCTTAGCTTCACCGCCTTCTGCACGGATCTGTGCCGCTACTTCTTCAGCGGCAGCATCATTGAGGTCGAGCAAAGCAACCTTTGCGCCTGCACGTGCAAGTGTCTTTGAAAAAGCACTGCAAAGTACACCGCCTGCACCTGTAACTACAGCAACTTTGCCTGTAAGGTCTGTATTGAGTACGTTCTTCTGCATTTTGTTGTTCCTCCGTTTTATTTTGCCGCTTTTTCGCAGGCTTCAAACAGTCCGTTGAGAGGGGCCGCACCGCGTGCACGGTCGGAAAGACCGTAGCCGGGCTTGCCGGATTCACCCCAAATCATTCTGCCGTGGTCAGGTCTTACGTAGCCGTCAAAGCCTGTTTCGGCAAGAGCTTTTGTAATTTCGTACATATCAAGACTTCCGCAATCCGAAAGGTGACCGCTCTCTTCAAAGCTGCCGTCCTCCATAATGAGGATGTTTCTCATATGCATAAATGCGATACGGTCCATCTCGCTGTATTTGCGTACCATTTTTACAACGTCGTTTGTTGCCGCACAGCCGAGTGAGCCTATGCAAAGGCATAGGCTGTTTGCAGGGGAGTCAACTATGCTGAGCATACGGTCGAGATTTTCTTCGTTTGTGATGATTCTCGGAAGACCGAAGATAGGGTACGGAGGATCGTCGGGATGGATAGCCATCCTTACACCGCACTCCTCTGCGACGGGGATAACCTTCTTAAGGAAGTATTCGAGGTTTTCCCAGAGACCCGCTTCACCGATAACTGCGTATTTTCTGAAAAGGTCCTTGATTTCATCCTTTGTGTAGCTCGCATCCCAGCCGGGAAGGTCGATATCGTCAACAAGGGGGTCAAGTCCCTTCATCTGCTCCCAATACATAACAAGGCTTGTTGAGCCGTCGGGAGCTTCCTTATCAAGCTGCGTTCTTGTCCAGTCGAAAACAGGCATAAAGTTATAGGTTACACACTTGATACCGTACTTCGCACAGCGGCGGATATTTTCGCAGTAAACATCGATAAGCTCATCTCTGTTAGCTGAGCCGAGCTTGATATCCTCCGAAACGGGGATTGACTCAACAACGTCAAATACGAGTCCGTGCTTTTCGCATTCTTTGACCATTTTCTCAATGGATTCCTCGGGCCACACCTGACCCGGCTTAACATCGTAAACTGCCGATACGATTGAATGCATATTGGGTATCTGACTGATGTACCTTAACGATACGGGGTCATCATAGCCGTACCATCTGAATGACATTTTCATATTACTTCCTCCAGACTGAAAAATCTTTTTGCATTACCGTAGGAAATGTCGCTGACAATTTTTCCTAAGGTGTTTATATCGTCGGGATATTCTCCCTTTTCCACCCATTCCCCTATCATACCGCAGAGGATACGGCGGAAATATTCGTGTCTTGTGTAGCTTAAGAAGCTTCTTGAATCGGTGAGCATACCAACAAAGTTACCGAGAAGTCCGAGTGAGGCAAGGCTCTTCATCTGCTCACGCATACCGTTCATTGTATCGTTGAACCACCAGGCTGAGCCGTGCTGAAGTGTACCAGGATAGCCCTCCTGCTGGAATGCACCTAAAAGAGTATCTATAAAGCTGTTATCGCCGCTGTCAAGGCTGTAAAGTATTGTGCGGGGAAGCTCACCCTTAAGGTACATAGCGTCAAGAAGCCTTGCAAGAGCTACCGAGCCGTTGTGGGGGCCGATAACATCAAAGCCTGTATCAGGACCGAGCCTTCTGAACATCTTTGTGTTGGGATTTCTCATACAGTTATAATGAAGCTGCATAGCCCATCCGTATTTTTTATATTCGGCGGCACAGAAGAGTATAAGCTCTGTCTGCACTGCGGCAAGCTCCTTATCGCTCACCTTTTCTCCGTTGAGGGCCTTCGAAAGCACCGCATCAAGCTCTGCTTCGGTCATAATCTCGTAAACGGGGAAATTGAGTCCGTGGTCACTTGCCTTACAGCCGCAGGAATTGAAAAACTCAATTCTGTTACCGAGAGCCTCTTTAAGTGTGGCAACGGAGCTTATTTCAACGCCTGAAGCCTTTTCGAGAGCCTTTATATAATCGGTATAGCCGTCCATATTAAGGTTAAGTGCCTTATCAGGTCTGAAGGAGGGAGCAACAACTGCCTTAAGCTTACCCTCAGCCTTGATTTTCTGATGCCATTCGAGAGAGTCGATGGGGTCATCTGTGGTACCGATAAAAACAACATTGCTCTTTTCGATTATACTGCGTACACTCATACCGCCCTCACTGAGCTTCTTTTCGGTGAGATTCCATACCTCCTCGGCAGTATCGGCATTGAGCACACCCTCATAGCCGAAGTATCTCTTAAGCTCAAAGTGGCACCAGTGATACATCGGGTTGCCTATTGCCTTGGGAAGAAGAGCCGCAAACTTAAGGAATTTTTCCTTGGCGGGCTTATCCCCCGTTATATAATCTTCACTTATTCCCTCGGAGCGCATAAGACGCCATTTGTAATGGTCACCGCCGAGCCAGAGCTCAGTGATGTTTTCGAATTTCTTATCCTCGTAAATCTCTTTGGGGCTTACGTGACAGTGATAGTCGATTATGGGCAGATTTTCACTGTATTCGTGATAAAGCTTCTTTGCCGTTTCGTTATACAAAAGAAAATCCTTTGTCATAAAGCCGCTCATATATTCACTCCTTTTCAAAAAGGCAACACACAGTCACCCTATTATACATTTTATAGTTTACCACATTTTATTAACAATAAAAATAGTGAAAATTGCTTGACTGATTGTTAATCTTGTTGTATGATCGGAATACAGAGATTACTTTTATTTTCTTAAAGCGAAATAGAGGTCAGAAATCAGGTTTTTGATTTTAACTATATGCTGCATAACAGCTATTTTGTTTTTCGTAATTTAATTTTATAATGCCCTCAGGGCATCTTCTATTCCCTATTCCCTATTCCCCACACTAATTCAAAATATCGAGGTGCCCTCCTATGCAGATATTCGATCCGAGACAGAGCATGTCAAGCAATAAATTTGAAATATTCCATTACTCCGATGCTAAATTTGAAGGTGTACCCGTACATCAGCACGACTTCTATGAGGTGTACTTTTTCATCGAAGGTAACGTTGAATACAGCGTTGAGGGTAACACCTATAACCTCAAAAGCGGCGATATACTTCTTATCAATCCCCTTGAGCTTCATCAGCCGCGAATTTCTCCCTATCAGCGCGAATACGAAAGAATAGTACTGTGGATAAACAAAAACTACCTTGCTGACCTTTGCATCAACGGAGTGAGCCTTACACGGTGCTTCGACAACAGTAATCCCAATCACTCAAATCTTTTAAGGCTTAACCTTAAAGAGCAAGAGCTGCTTTACGGCCGTCTTAATGAGCTTCTCAGGGAAAGCAATGAGAAAAGCTACGGAAGCGAGCTCGCCTGCAGAGCCATACTCACCCGTTTTCTTGTTGAAATAAACAGACTTACACTGATGAGGGAGTCCTCTCACGCCGCTGAGGCTAAGGCCTCCCCTCTTATATCTTCGGTACTTGACTATATAAACATTCACTATTGCGAAAAATTATCTCTCGAAAAAATAGCAGAGGAGTTTTTCGTAAGCAAATACTACCTTTCTCACGCCTTCAATGTAGCGGTAGGCACAAGCCCTCACAGATATATCACACTCAAGAGGCTTATCCATGCAAAGCAGATGATGTCAAGCGGCATCAAGCCCACAACCGCCGCCGCCAACTGCGGCTTCAACGATTATGCGGGATTTTACAGAGCATTTTCGGCTGAATACGGCATTACACCTGCCGAGTATGTAAAAAACGGACGATAAAAAATCCCGTTATCCTCATCCGAGGGTAACGGGATGCTTTTTATACAACATATTTCTCAAGAAAGGCTTCGACGGTGCTCCAGTAAAGTTCCTTGTCGGTGCTTGCGGAATTTGCGTGCTCTGCGCCCTCAATAACAAGCTTTTCTTTTTCGGCTGAACAGCTTTCGTAAAGAGTATCGAGCATAGAAAAGGGTACATAGGTATCATCGCTGCCGTGGATGAAAAGCGTTGGAGTTACACTTCTTTTCACAGCCTCGACACAGCTCGCCTCTTTAAGTGAATATCCGCCGAGAAGCTGACAGATTACACTTGCACAGTCAACCACTGGGAAGAAGGGTACGTATGGGAAGGAATACTGCATTGCACTTCCTACCTGCTCATAGACATCGGTATATGCACAGTCGGATATTATCGCCTTGACCGAGGTGGGTAAATCAGCCTCGCCGCTTGTGAAAAGAGAGGTTGCACCGCCCATTGATACACCGAAAATGATAACCCTCGCATCTGCCTTTCCGTCGGTCAGAAGCTTTATCCACTGAATTATATCTCTTTTTTCTATATACCCCATACCGATTACCTCGCCCTCACTCCTGCCGTGGCATCTGGCATCGGGAGCAAAAACCGAGTATCCCATTCTGTAAAATCTGTATGCATAGGAGGACATTCCTGCACCGTCGGCGGAGTAGCCGTGGCAGATAACTGCAAGCTTACCCTCTGCATCGGGATTTTCAACATAATAACCGTGAAGCTTCACTCCGTCATCGGAGCTTATGTATAAATCCTCCTCTTCTCTTGTCAGCCAGTTGTCATCCTCGCCGCGTATCAGTGAGTAATCTCTGTTAAGGGAAAGACCGTATATTACCCCTCCCACCGAAAAGACAAGCACCGTATTTATCACAAGAAGGATGCAGATTATTTTTATCGCTTTTTTTATTCTTTTATTCATATAATCAACTCACAAAAAGCAGCCGCCGAGGCGACTGCTTCTTAAATTACATAATACCGATAAACTCGAGGAAGTGATTGAAGAGATCCTTAAAGAACTTAACAATTGTCTGCCAAAAGTTAAGCTTGATCTTGCCTTCAAAGTTGTTACCGTTGATTTCGGAAACCTTACCCTCACCGTCAACTGAGAAAATCATATACTGAATGTGAGCTGCTTCATCCTCATAAAGAAGACCGAAGTTACCGTCGCTGAGCTGTGTAAGGCATGAATAGCCGTAGAAACCCTGATTTACACGGTATCTTGTAACCCACTCAACTGTGATGTTATCAACGTCTGTATCATCGATAAGACCTACTCTGATAAGACCGTCTGCTCTTGCCTCTGTGTTGCTGCCTGCAGATGAAAGGATAACCTTCTTACCGTTGATTACAAGGTCTGTGTTGATGAAGGAATACATGCAGTTCTTTGTGCCCTGAAGAGCATCGTCACGAACGAAGGTTGACCATGTGATACCGCCGTCATAGCTGTCTGCATATGCGATATAGTTTGAGCCGTTTCTTGCATACATACGAAGTACGGGAGTACCGTCCTTTTCGCCGATAACAACCATCTGGGATTCACTTGTCTTCTGGATGCCGAGGATGATACTTGTCTCCTCGCCTCTGTGCCATGTTGCACCGTTATCGTCTGTATAGATTGTGCTTGCGTTTTCAAAAATGGGATCGTGGAAAAGACCTGCATTGTCATATACGCAGAAGAGGATACGCTCTGTGCCGTCAGCAAGAGTTATAACAGTACCTCTGCCGGGAGCTGCGCCAACGAAGGTTTCATCAGCGGACTTGATCTGATCTGTGATGATCTGAGGAGCACTCCATGTCTTACCGTTGTTATCTGAATATCTGATGCAGAGATAGGTTGTTCTGTAGCAACAGAGATCAGCCTCGTTGTAGAATACGTTCTGCTGAACCTTTACGCCCTCTGCGCCCTTCTGATCCATATAAACGGGAGCGCCGTTCTTGTAAAGACGGTATTCGCTGTCAACTGTGTATTCTGTTGCGGTGTTGTCTGCCTTATTGTAAACAACGTTGCCTGCACCGATGTAGTATTCAAATGTACCGAAATCATCGCTGTTTTCGCCTGTTGTAAGAGCCATATACTTCTTACCGTTAACATCGATGAAGCCTGTGCCCTTGCCTGACTGTTTCCAGCCGCAGCCTGTGGGATACATATCGGCAAGAACAAAGATTCTGTCTGTCTTCTTTGACTGAACGATTGCTGAATCGATGTAGGAAGCACTGTCTGTGCCTGTTTTGCCGTCAGCATAGTCATCAAAGTAGTTGATTACGTTATATTCCCAACCGGTATAACCGTCAGCTGAAAGAGCAACAGTAATATCGATATTGTTGGGAGAGTCACTGCCGTGGCCGTAACGTACGTCAGCACCTGCGATAACAGTGCCGTCATTGAGTGTGTAAATTGCGGGGATACGGAATCTTTCCGAGTTAAGCGTACCTACGTCAAAGGGCTGATCGTAATCCACTGCACTTGCAGCAAAAACAGTCATTGACATAAGCATAAGAGCGCAAATAAGTAAAGATAATGCTTTTTTCATAGCTATCTCCTCCTGAAAATTTTTTTGCACAGTAATTTTATCATTATTATCGGCGGTTGTCAATATTTGTTAATGATTTTGTTATCTGTAAAAGCAGAGGCAAAAAACGCAGAGGACGTTCCCCCCTGCGCTCTGCTTACTTGTTGATCATATCAATTCCGCGCTGAAGTGTTTCTCCGGAGATCGCGCCGATTGCGTGGGCAACAATACATCCGTCCGAATCTATAAAGTAGGTTGCCGGAAGCGAATAAACACTGTAGGTATACGCCGCGTCACCGTCGGTATCATAGAAAACAGGGAAGCTGTATCCCTTCTCGGAAATAAACTTCTTTGCTATACTGACGGTTTCACGGTCATCGGTCATATTGACCATCAGAAACTGTACCTCGTCTCCCATTGAAAGATATTTTTCATTGAAATCGGGCATCTCACTCTGGCAGGGTCCGCACCAGCTTGCCCAGAAATTAAGAACAACGGGCTTTCCCACATAATCCGACAGCTTCACCGCTTTTCCGTCTGCATCGTAAACAGTGAAATCAGGTGCCTTGTTGATATGCTTATCTGACTGCTGCGTGCTTTCAGTCTCGCCTTCAGCCGAGGTACTCTGCTGAGCATCACCTGTCTCCTTTTCGCTTTCACCGCTGCCGTTTTCTCCGTGTATAATGAGTCGGTCCGCTGAATTTTCTTCACCAAGCTGTGTGTAAAGCACCGACGCTCCTCCTATCAGAAGTACGAGCACAAGCACGAGTATGATAACATTTTTCTTATCTTTCATAGTATCCTCCTGTAAATAAAATCAACCGAGAAGGCTCAGAAATCTTCCGAGCATTCCCGTCGCCATCAGAACGCCTATCACTATGAGGAGTCCGCCGCTGACGGCATTTATAATCTTATAATTTCTCTTTATCCAGTTGAACGCGGCCTTCAGATAATCTATCAGCACCGCACTGAGAATAAAGGGAAGACCAAGTCCGAGCGAATATGCAAGAAGCATCAGTACGCCTTCGGTAACGTGGGCCTGATTTGATGCCAGCATCAGCGCAGAGCCGAGAAAGGTACCCACGCAGGGCGTCCAGCCCACAGAAAAGACCAGACCGAAAAGCAGAGCTGAAAAAAAGCCCATATTTTCCGTTCTGAAGGACTTGATTCCGCCTCTGAAGAGATTCAGCTTAAATACCCCGAGAAAATTCAGACCGAAAAATATCACTATAAGACCCGACACGATGTTCACTGCAGTCTGATACTCTCTCAGAAAGCTTCCCACTGTACCCGCAAGAGCGCCGAGCAGGGCAAAAACAGAGGTAAAGCCTATCACAAAGCCCACCGCATTTTTCAACGTTTTTGCAGTACTTCGCTCTCCCCCGCCTGCAAAATAGGATATATAAATCGGCAGCATCGGCAGAAGACAGGGTGAAACAAAGGTGATAATACCCTCAAGAAAGGCTATTACATATTGCATTGAGTATTACTCTCCTTTCACTTAAAGCTTGTCTTTATTATTATACCATTTTTACATCCGTGATTCAAGGTCCTTTCCGATAAAACAAGTCCCACGCATTACAGAATATATTTCCTATAAAAACCGGCTCTGTCCTTATAGGGCAAAGCCGGTAGAATTGTTATATCTTACTTATTTAAAAGATCATATCCGCATAAATGGGGTAATGATCGGAAACATAACGGTCATCATATTTTTCCCTCATAATATTATAGGACTTAACCTGAGAAATCTCATCGTTTACGAGGATAAAATCAATGGGATTACCTTCAACGGTGCCCTTATAGCCGTGATGAGTACAGCCACTGTCGGCATATCCTGCAACAGCAGCCACATCGGTAAATCCCCTTGCTGTAAGCTGCTTATAAAGCTCACTGCCCTTCGGGAAATTGAAATCACCGGTCAGAACAACGGGCATATCAAAGCTTTCTGCCTTTTCGAGCACAAGTGCAAGGCCCTTCACTCTCGCCTGAGCACCTATATGATCAAGATGCGTATTCACATGAGCATACTTCTCCCCTGTTTCACGGTTTTCGAGTATTACCCACGTGCAGGTACGGTTATGCTTGGCATCCCAGCCAGCAGAGACCTTGTCAGGTGTTTCGGAAAGCCAGAAGGTGCCCCAATCCACAAGCTCATACTTATCCGCACGGTACATTATCGCAGTGGATTCCCCGAGCAGCGGTACTCCGGTAAGTCTGCCTACACCGACGATTTCATAGTCGGGAAGGTAGGTCTTAAGTGTAAGAAACCATGTACCCTCACACTCCTGAAGTCCGACTGAATCGGGAAGATAATCGGCAATAACCTGCGGTACTATCTCCTCACGGTCAAATTCTCCGTCTCTCACGTTGAAGGACATTATCCGCACCGTTTCCTCCTCAGGCGCTTTCACCCCTAAATCGGGCCTTCCGATGCCGAAAAAAGGTAAAATCAGTGCAAAAAGGGCACACAAAATCTGCTTTGCTGTTGTTAAAATGCTTTGAATATCCATATTTTATCTCCTTTCCTAATGTAATTTCAGTATATAACGAATACGCATATATTTTCAATATCGAAAAAAGGATGTTTACACAATGTATACAATTTTACCAATAAGAAAAAAAGCACTCCCGAAGGAGTGCCTGCTTCCTATTGGCGCTATGAGATGAAAGCTGTATACCTGATGTACATTCACATATCTTAATATAAAAACCTGCGCTATCGGGGCAGTTATGCTTCTTTATAGCATTCAAAGATTTCCTCCACACGTTCTGCGTCAGCTTTTTTGTTTTTTGTAACTGCGCTCACAAGAGGAACAATAATCATCGAAGCCGCCATAGCAGCAACACCCATTTCAGGAGACTTGGCAGCAGCAGCCGAGAAGCCTGACTGAAGAGTAATTACAAGTGTTGCGCCGCCTACTGTAAGAAGACCTGCAAGGATGCCTGCATAAGCACCGATTTTTGTAATCTTCTTTGAGAAGAGCCCCCAGATGTACGGGCCGATAAAGCAACCTGAAACAAGTCCCCATGAGAAAGACATAAGGCTGACAATAATGGGAATATTACGGGTTGCAAAAATAAAGGAGCAGGCCACGAATACAAGGCAGAGAACTCTTGTAAGAAGCATCTGTGTTTCGGGCTTGGTAGCCTTATTTCTTACTGAGGGAATAAGGTCAACGGCAACAGCGGAGGCTGAGGTAAGAACAACCGCCTCAAGAGTTGACATAGAGGCCGAAAGAAGAAGAATCATAATGATAGCAAGAAGAATAATACCTAATGTTCCGTCGCCGAGTACCTCCATAAGCACTGCAGGGATAACTGAGTCAACTCCGCCCTCGGGAAGCTTGCCGCCGAGGATAAGTCTTGATGCTGAACCGATGAGGTATGCACCGCAGCCTATAATCAGGCAGAAAATAGTTGAAATAATCGTACCGCGCTTGATAGCGGCAGTATCCTTTACGGCATAAAACTTGCCTATCATCTGAGGAAGACCCCATGTACCGAAGCTTGTGAGCATAATGTTGAAGCAAAGGAATTTAAAGGATGAGCCGCCGAAGATATTGGTCAGCTGACTGCCTGTAATGGGATTAGGATCATCGGGAAGTGATTGGAAGTTTGCAAGGTTTTCGAAAAGACCTGCTAGACCGCCGACGCTGTCGTGTCTGAGTACGGCAACGATAAGACATACAACACCTGCAATCATAATTATGCCCTGAACAAGGTCTGTATAAGCAGTTGCAACATAACCTCCGGCTACAAGATATACTGCTGTAAGGCCGGCAATAATCAGCATCCATACCCATGTTTCAATACCGGGGAAAACTGCGCTGAAAAGTGAGCCGAGGCCCTTATATACAGCTGCTGAATAAGGCACAAGGAAGATAAAGATAATAACTGAAGCCATAATCTTCATACCCTTTGAGCCGTATCTTTTTTCAAAATAGTCGGGCATTGTGCGTGCGCCGAGCTTTTTGGTTATTTTTCTTGTGCGGTTTGCAAATAAAAGCCACGAAAGAAGACAGCCCAATACTGCATTACCGATACCTATCCATACTGCACCGATACCGATATTCCATCCGTGCTGGCCTGCATAGCCTACAAAAACAACGGCTGAGAAATATGTAGTACCGTAAGCAAAGGCTGTTACCCATGCGCCGATATTTCTGCCGCCGATCAGAAATCCGTCAAGTGTTTTTGATTTTCCGTAGCTGAAGCAGCCAATGAGTGCCATTGCAATCGCATACACGGCAAGAGCAACAAGTGTGTAGGTTTGAACGTTTGTCATTCTTATGACCTCCCGGTTTTTACAAGAAAACTGCTATTTTCTTTTTCTGATTATTCACTTTATCAGTTGAAAGCTTTAAAACTTTCAATCGCTAAAGTGTGTTTGCATTATATTCCTGTTTTCTTTTTTTGTCAAGTACCTTTTACTCTTTTTTGATTTTTTGTACCGCAACCCAAAAAGTATGAATTATAGGTTCATTAATGCAAAATAAACTGTTTAGCACCTATGGGCAGGCTTTTTATATCTATACGGGAATTTTTTGGGTAAAGCCTTGACTTTCGCGCTTTTATGTGTTAAATTAATGAAGAAATTTGAATATCACAAACAAAACCGATGTTTTGGCTGAAATGTAAAAGCGTATACAAATATACGGCAATACCTGATAATTCAGGGTGATATTTTTATCTTTCTGCTTTGAAAAAAGCGGGAGATTTTTTTATAGGTCTTATATGTCTGACCTTGCATAACAAACCAAAGGAGAAAAATTTAAATGGTAATCACAGATTTACTTGAACGCAATGCCCGCTTCAAGGGCTCAGAGATCGCTCTTGTTGAGGTTAATCCCTCAGAGGAGCGTGACAGCGCTGTAACCTGGAGAGAGGCAAGTCTTATAGAAAGCGCAAACGCAGGCACCCCCTACCGCCGCGAAATGACTTGGAAAAGCTTCGACCGCAGAGCAAACCGCTTTGCAAATCTTCTTCTCAGCCGTGGCTTCAAAAGAGGCACAAAGGTTGCAATTCTTCTTATGAACTCACTTGAATGGCTCCCTCTTTACTTCGGAATCCTTAAGGCAGGCTGCATTGCAGTACCTATGAACTTCCGCTATTCGGGAGATGAAATCAAATACTGTCTTGAGCTTGCAGACTGTGAGGTCCTCATCTTCGGTAAGGAATTCATTGAACGAATTGATTCAATCGTAAACGATATCCCCGATGTAAAAACAATGTTTTATATCGGCAAGGACGGTCCGTCCTACAGTGAAGACTGCTGCGCTATGATGAACTACTGCTCATCCGAAGCACCTCCGGTTATGCTCAGCGAGGAGGATCACGCCGCAATCTACTTCTCATCAGGTACTACAGGCTTCCCGAAGGCTATTTTACATAACCACAAGGCTCTTCTTTCATCCTGCCGGACAGAGCAGAATCATCACGGTCAGAGTGAAGACGATGTTTTCCTTTGCATTCCTCCTCTTTACCACACAGGTGCAAAAATGCACTGGTTCGGCAGTCTCCTCAGCGGCAGTAAGGCAGTTCTTCTCAGAGGTGTCAAGCCTGAATGGATACTCCGTACAATCACGGAAGAAAAATGCACAATCGTATGGCTTCTTGTACCCTGGGCTCAGGATATGCTCGATGCAATCGACAGCGGCAAAGTCAACCTTGACGATTATCTCCTTTCACAATGGAGACTTATGCACATCGGTGCCCAGCCCGTACCTCCCAGCCTTATCAAGCGTTGGATGAGTATATTCCCCCACCATCAGTACGACACAAACTACGGTCTTTCAGAATCTATCGGTCCCGGCTGTGTTCACCTCGGTGTTGAAAACATCCACAAGGTCGGTGCGATCGGTAAGCCCGGCTATCTCTGGGAAGCAAAGATCGTTGACGAAAAAGGAACAGAGGTCGCTCAAGGCGATATCGGTGAGCTCATTGTCAAGGGCCCCGGCGTAATGCTTTGCTACTACAAGAATGAAGAGGCTTCAAAAGAGGTGCTCAAGGACGGTTGGCTTTATACCGGCGATATGGGTCGTGAGGATGAAGACGGCTTCATCTATCTCGTTGACCGTAAAAAGGACGTTGTTATCTCCGGCGGTGAAAATATCTATCCCGTACAGATTGAGGATGCCCTTCGCAAGCACGAAAAAATCAAGGACGTTGCGGTTATCGGTATTCCCGATGAACGTCTCGGTGAAAAAACCCTTGCAATTATCGAGCTTAAGGACGGCGTAAGCTGCACAGAAGAAGAAATCAACGAATTCTGTAAGGCTCTCCCCCGATACAAGAGACCGAGAAAGATCATCTTCGAAAAGGTACCCAGAAATCCCACAGGCAAAATCGAAAAGCCTGTTCTTCGCAAGAAGTACTGTCAGGGCAGCCTCGTAGAAGCACAGATAAAATAAACAATTTCACAACCTGTCTTATGTCCCTGCCTCCATGCATAAGACAGGTATATTTTATTGAATTTCTTTTACTATGTTAATATAAATTCAGCCCCGTCAAAGATTTTTTGTATAATGTTTCATTTTTTCTCAAAAAGCTATTGACTTTTACGGTTTAAAGTAATATAATCCAAAACATAAACAACAATCCGATAGGCAGTTGTTTAAGACTAAATGCGATGAGCAGAAACCAGTAGGTTGGAAATACTCCGGAGAGAGTTGCCGGTTGGTGCGAGGCAATGAGGACGTCCTTCACGAATTCCTTCTGTTAGCAGTGCGCTGAACGAGAGAAATCTTCAGTAGGATGCAACGGGAGTTCCCGTTACAGAACTAAGGTATGGTTGTACCTGATAAGGTTACTGCTGCGAAACAGTAACGAACTGAGGTGGTACCACGGGATATTTGATTTTCTCGTCCTCTGTATTCTTTTTCGGAATGCACGGGGCGTTTTTTGTTTGCCCTTTTCATACTCCGAAAATAACATTACGGTCTGAGCAAGCCTCAGATACATAAAGAAAGGGTGTTCGAAATGGCACAGAATTACTATCAGAAAGAAATTGAAACAATGCCGGCTGAAGAAATGAAAAAGCTTCAATCGGAAAAGCTCGTCAAGCAGGTAAAGCACGTTTATGAAAACGTACCCTACTACCGCAATCTTATGGATGAAAAAGGCGTAAAGCCTGAAGATATAAGCGGAATCGAAGATTTACATAAGCTTCCCTTCCTTACAAAAGCAGATTTACGTGATGCTTATCCCTACGGTCTTCTTGCAAAGCCTCTTGATGATTGTGTACGTATTCAGTCAACATCAGGCACAACAGGCCGCCGTGTAGTTGCTTTCTACACACAGAAGGACGTTGACTTATGGGAGGACTGCTGCGCACGTGCAATCGTCGCCGCAGGCGGTTCAAACAAGGATGTGTGTCAGGTTGCTTACGGCTACGGTCTTTTCACAGGCGGTCCCGGTCTCAACGGCGGCTCACATAAGGTCGGCTGTCTCACTCTCCCCATGTCATCAGGTAACACAGAGAGACAGATTCAGTTTATGACAGATCTCAACGCAACCATTCTTTGCTGCACACCCTCCTACGCTGCATATATCGGCGAAACACTCAAGGAGCAGGGCTATAAACCTGAGGATATCCCCCTCAAGGCAGGTATTTTCGGTGCAGAGCCCTGGACAGAAGAAATGCGCAGAGGTATTGAAGCTACACTCGGCATAAAGGCTTATGATATTTACGGTCTCACCGAAACGACCGGCCCGGGTGTTTCCTTTGAATGCAGTGAGCAGACAGGTATGCATATCAATGAAGACCACTTCTATGCAGAAATCATCGACCCTGATACAGGTGAGGTTCTTCCCGAAGGAAGTAAGGGCGAGCTCGTATTTACTTCTCTTGATAAGGAAGCCTTCCCGCTTCTTCGTTACCGTACCCGTGACATCTGCGTTCTCTCACGTAAAAAGTGCTCCTGCGGACGTACTCTTGTCAAAATGGCAAAGCCTATGGGCAGAACAGACGATATGCTTATTATCCGCGGCGTAAACGTTTTCCCGAGTCAGATTGAAACCGTTCTTCTTAAGGAAGGCTACGAGCCCAACTATCAGATTATTGTTGACAGAAAGAACAACACTGATACCTTTGAGGTTAACATTGAAATGACAGCTGAAAAGTTCACCGACAAGGTTGCCGACATTATTGCTATGGAAAAATCCCTCGCTAATGCACTTAAGGTAATGCTCGGTATTAATCCTGCGGTTCATCTTGTTGCACCCAAGAGCATCACAAGAAGTGAAGGCAAGGCAGTACGCGTTATCGACAAGAGAAAGCTTATATAAAAACAAGGAGGATTCGTTATGGCTATTAAACAATTAACAGTATTTGTAGAAAATAAGCAGGGTTCATTGGTTTCCATAACCAAGACCCTTTCCGAGAACAACATTAATATGAGAGCTCTTTCTATTGCGGAAACTCAGGATTTCGGTATGCTCCGTATTATCGTCAATGATACCGCAACGGCAGAAAAGGTACTCACCGACGAAGGCTATCTCATAAAGGTAAATGACGTTATCGGCGTAAAAATCGGCGACGCTCCCGGTAAGCTTTCCGGCGCACTCAGCGTTCTTGACGAAAAGAAAATCAATATGGATTATCTTTATGCCTTTATGTCCCGTACAGAAAAGCACGCCTACGTTGTAATAAGAGTAGAAGACAATGCTTCAGCTGAAAAAGCTCTTGAGGATGCAGGCTATCACATTATTACCGATGCAGACGTAAACAAACTTTAAACTACAGAAACATCTCAGATAAAAGAGCACCCCTGACTTTCGTCAGGGGTGTAAATTATTGTCTGAGCTTAATAGTGTGCAGCTCCGCATTTGCATACGGGATTTGATTTGAAGAGCTTGATGAATACCTTTACTATCTTCCAGATAAAGCCCATAAAGCCGTCCTTATGGCAAAGGTGGTCACAGTCGTCCGTATTACCGGTCGCTGCGTTATATTCCTCTTTGGTGATTTCAGCATAATCGGGATAATTACAAACCGTACAGTATCTTGTCTTTGAGTACATCATGTTTCCGTCAGCTCCCGTTGCAGGGAAATAATTCTCCCATTCACCGTATGTGTGGGGAGTTAAATCAAGAGTAGCGTTACATACAGTGCATCTATGACAATGTCCTTCATTTAAGCATTCCCATATATTTGTGTGGGTATGATCAACAAAAGAATTGTCAATATATCTAATATGCTCGGTGTTGCATCCGTACTCACAGAAAGCTCTTTCCTGTGCCCTTTCAATGCATGTAGCAGGTTTGTAAGGCTCATAGTTTACAAACTTGTGAGGGATCGTAGGTATAGGCCCAGCCGGAACAAGAAGAACCTTACATCTGCTACAGCGCACAGCTTCAGTATTACCCTGTTCAGTACAGGTTGGCGGAGCTGAAGGAGTAACTACTACTTCAATATGTCCGAGTGCCGTACCCTCAGCGGTTACAGTATCCTTTTCACCGCAGTTATATTCACAGTAAGCAGTCTTTGTTCCGTCTTTTGTGCAGTATGCATTGTTGTCAAAAACATAATTCTCATATATATGAATGCCTGTTGCCTTTTCATCTGTGGCGGCACCTGTTCCAAGGAAATAAGCATCGCAAGCTTCACAGTAGTATCCTGCCTCGTGACCGTCTTTGACACAAGTAGCACCTGTTGCTTCAATATATTCAATGTAATGAATTTCTGACTTCAGCTGTTCATCTTCAACTGTGAGATTTTCTTTTTCGCCCATGTAGTGAACACCGGTAAAGTAAATATACTCTTCAGTGCCGGCAATTGCCTTAACCTCTTCAGGAATAATAAGGCTGATATAATGGTTGATGCTTTCAAGGTTTACGGTTTCCATACCGGAGCCTAATACCAATTCTGTGAAATCTGTTCTTGAAAGTATATCCTTGCCTATGCTTGTTACGCTGTCGGGAATAACAAGTGTGCCGGGAACGTAGGTGCCTGCCAGAGCCTCGTCATCGAGAGTCGTAAGACCGTTGGGGAGAGTTAAGGATGTTAAGCCTGAAGCATAAAAAGCATTTGAGCCGATTGTCTTCAGTGATGCGGGAAGCTTAATCTGAGTGAGTGATTCACAGAAAAAAAAGGCCTGGGATGAAATGAGTTCAACTGAATCGGGAATAGTTATTTCTTTCAGTGCTTTACAGTTATTGAAAGCATCAGAATTAATTGCTTTTACGCCTTCGGGAATAGCTACACTCTTAAGCTCTTCGCAGTAGGAGAACAATTTACCGGCGATTACATCAATATTCTTGGAAAGAGCAACCGATTCAAGCTTTGTATACTCGAATGCACCTGCACCTATAAGTGTAACAGTGTCGGGAACGGTTAAAGACTTTAATCCACTGAACGCAAAAGCCATATTGTAAATTTTTTCAACACCGTTAGGTATTTCAATTGCTTCAAGCTTATCACAATTGTTAAAGGCGTTTGTACTGATTTCCTTTAAGGAATCGGGAAGAGATACACTTTCAAGATTAATACAGTTGAAAAATGCACAGTAAGGAACGTTTGTGATACCTTCGCCGATTTCTACAGACTTAATCTGAGTTCGGATCTGAATATCATTCCACGGTATGTCCTCTTCATAGTAAATCGGAATTTCACCTTCACCGGTAATGGTAAGCTTACCGTCACTGTCAAGGCTCCAACTGAAGCCTCCGCCAATGCTTCCGCCGTTAACGGTTGTTGCGGCCGATGCAGAAAGCATCAATGTTGCTATCATCATAACAGACAGCAGAATGAATAATGTTTTTTTCATTGTTTTGCTCATTATGTTTCTCCTTTCAGATTTATAAACTTTATACCAACCTGTTACCGCGGATAGCCCACGGTAACAGGAGTATTACATTTTTATGCCGCTGCACCCTGTAACATTTTTACGAAGGAAACAACAAGCTTTACGAACATTATGATCGCACAGATATACTGCGCAATGCCATTTTCTTCGTGAACCGCTCTGCCGCAATCAGGGCAAACATCCTTGATTTCATCATGACAGTCGTCACAAATCTTGTCGCCGTCCTCGTCAGAGTGGTCGAGCATTGTGTCCTCGTCTGCTACTGTATCTGTTGCACCGCAGCCGTGGATACAGGAGGCTGTCTTTGTTCCGTCAGCAGTGCAGGTTGCATCGCCGTTTGAGACGTAATCAAGGAAGATGTGCTCAAGAGCAGGAGTTTCTCTTTCGTCAGTTGTCTGACAACCGTTGTCGCAGTAAGCTACTTCCTTACCTGCAACACCGCACTTGGG
>JAZULG010000087.1:0-3971 GCA_045603005.1 Acutalibacteraceae bacterium | reverse complement strand
AGACCTTTTCCTTAACATAGCAAGAGAGGGTATGGCGGTTGCAAAGGCTATGAAAATAGACGTACCCAAGTACGGCGCAGTGCTTGAATACAAGATGCTTGCACTGGGCAACAACAAGGTTTACAATGCCGCCTGCAAGTTTGTTGTAATGATGGTCGGTAAGCTTTATTCCGATGTTAAACCCTCAACTCTTCAGTCACTCGAAAAGGGCGAGAAGACAGAAATCGATATCCTCAACGGATACTTTGTTCAGATGGGCGACAGATACGGTGTTGAAACACCCGTAAACACAAAGCTTGTTCAGATGATTCACGAAATTGAGGAAGGTAAGAGAGAGATGACCTCTGATAATCTTGCTGAATTCTGATTAATACAAAAAAAGGGTAGAATGAAATGAAAAAGAAATCAAATAAGATTATTATGGGCGTGCTTATTGCAGCGGCTGTAGCTATCATTGCTTTTATTATAATAGCTGCTTCCGGTGGCATTAACTACTCAGTATTCGGCGGAGAAAATCCTGTAAACCTAAATGAAGGAACTCATGATGAAGGAACTCAGAATGCAGGAACTCAGAACACAGGGACCCAAAATACAGTGGGCACTATCGCTCAGCCCATTACACTTTCCGATTACAGTGTGCGTGAAGACGAAAACAGCATTCAGGACCCTGCTGCATATTTCGGTAATGATATGTTCAAATATGAAGGCAGCAGTTACACTTTTAAATTGGAAGGTAACGGAGAAGAGACTATAGCTGCTTTTGACAGCTATATAAGCTATATTAAAAATAATGTTGCTGATGTTACTGTTTCAGCCGAAACGAATGATAACGATCCTTATCCATTGGGTGGATATAATTGGTATCTTTCCGAATATAACTTTGCTTATACAGGTGAAAAAACTGTAACTCCTCTTACTTCAGGAAGTAAAGATGTTATTAACGCTCAGATCTATTATAAGTACGGTAATAGTGAGATTATTATTTGTCTGTCATCGGATTATATCTTCAGAGACCTCGGCTACAGATATAATGCTCCGAAAGTAGCGGTTACTCCCTCGGGTGAATCTGCAGGCGCGGGTGTTATCCGTAAGGGAAATACCTTCAGCACCACAGACGGAAGACTCAGCTGTGAATTAGGTAACGCAACTATTCTTAAAAGCGGAAGCAGTTTCACAAGTGCGGTTAAATATAAAAATATTAGTGGCAAAAATGACACCTTCCTTGCAAACGGCTTTAACGGAGATGAAGCAATCGGCGTCAAAATTCCGACTGAAGAGGCCGAGAAATGCGATATTTACATTAAATATGATATGGACGGCACTTCCGTATCAAGAAAATATTTCTCTACTGTCCTCCCTGCTGAAACTACTGAGATATACTACAGCAGAAATGGTGAAACCTTCTGGGAATATCCGAATCCCAACAATCCGGCTGTCAAGGACGCTACTCTCAGAGTTATGTATTATGACGGTGAAATAGCGGTATACTATGTCTATATTGATGTTGATGAACCCATTGAGCTTTTCGGCGCAGTAAGCCTCAAGCAGGAGGAGCCCGAGACACAGGAGAATAATAACGGTTCATCGGGTAACTCAGGCTCAAACAACAGCAGCTGGAATGACCGCAATAACAACAGTGTTGATTTCTGCTCAAAATGCGGTAATAAGGGCTGGTACGACTGTAACGACTGTGTAGACGGATACAACAGAGTCAAAATAAATACTCCTGTGTATACAGAAGGCGTTGGTGGCACTACCTACGAGATGATTCCCTGCAAATCAAGAGGTTGCAACGGCGGAAAGATAGATTGTGACCGCTGCGATAATTAATAGCTGAATTAAATATCTTTGACAAATTCACTTGATTTTTTTCACACAATTTCTCCCCTCAATCCGAGGGGAGATTTTTTACCTTTTTAGGTGAAATATACCAAAAATGTTATTGACTTATATACGCTTTTTGGTGTATTCTTAGTATGGAGAAAAATGAAGAGGAGAAACAAGTATGACGACTGCCGAATATCTTAAACTGATTGATGAAGTCAACGAAAAGGGAAAATACAAGCCCTGCTGGTCATCTCTTGCTCACCATAAGGTACCCGACTGGTATATGCACGATAAGCTCGGAGTGTTTATCCACTGGGGCATTTATTCCGTGCCCGCCTTCGGAAGTGAGTGGTACTCCCGCAGTATGTACGACAAAAGGGTACGTGAATTTGAGCATCACAGAAGGACCTACGGTGAGCATAAGGATTTCGGCTATAAGGATTTCATACCGATGTTCAAGGCTGAGAATTTCAAGGCAGATGAATGGGTGTCTCTTTTCAAAAAAGCGGGTATAAAATATGTTATGCCTGTTGCTGAGCATCATGACGGCTTTGCAATGTACGATACCGAATTCAACCGTTGGAATTCAGTTGAAATGGGACCCTGCCGTGATGTTGTCGGTGAGCTTAAGGCTGAGTGTGAAAAACAGGGACTCACAATGTGCGCCTCTACTCACAGAGCAGAGCACTATTTCTTTATGAATCTCGGCAGAACCTTTGAAAGTGATGTCAACGATGAAAAATATGCTGATTTTTACGGCCCCGCCGTTTACTGCGAGGAATGGAATTCGGAAAATCTCGGTCTTACAACAGAGGACACACATACGATCGGTGCAAGCAAGGAGTGGCTCGAGGACTGGCTCGTAAGAACCTGTGAGCTTATAGATAAATATCAGCCCTCCGTACTTTATTTTGACTGGTGGATTCATAACCATTCCTTCAAGCCTTATCTTAAGAAGCTTGCGGCTTACTATTACAACAGAGCCGAGGAGTGGGGTAAGGAGGTAACCATAAATCATAAGCATGAGGCATTTCCTCCCACAGTTGCTGTTTTTGATGTTGAAAGAGGTGCACTTACGGGTATTTCGCCTCTTTACTGGCAGACGGATACTGCAATCGGCAAGGGCTCGTGGGGCTACAGAAAGGATAACGAATACAAGAGTGCCCGTCAGGTAATTTGTGACTTTATTGATATCGTAAGTAAAAACGGCAACCTTCTCATTAATATCGGACCCAAGCCAGACGGTACGATTACTGACGAAGAGACCGAGGTGCTCACAACAATGGGCGAATGGCTCAGTGTTAACGGTGAGGGTATATACGGCACTACCTTCTGGAAGCAGTTCGGTGAAGGCAAGGTCAATGCTGAGGAAGGCTTTTTCAAGGACGGAGACGAAAAGAAATTCACAAATGAGGATTTTCGATTTACATATAAGGACGGATATCTCTATGTATTCCAGATGAGACCCTCGAAGACAGTAAGAATAAACACCCTCAGAAAACATAATCCCCACGATTATCTTGTTGAAAGCATAGAGCTTCTCGGAAGCGACGAAAAGATAGCCTTCATAAGAACAGAGGAATATCTTGAAATTCAGCTTGAAAAAGAGCCGGCAAGCGACCTTCCTGTCTGCTTTAAGGTTGAAATCGGTTGATAATTTTATTGAAATAGGTAAAAATATCTGTTATAATTGCAGAAAGAATAAACAAAGGAGTTAAACAAAATGGATAACATTCAACTTATCAAAGAACAGATATGTGATGTCTGCCATAAAATGTGGCAGCTCGGCTGGGTAGCGGCAAATGACGGCAATGTCAGTGCAAGGCTTCCCGACGGCCGAGTAATTGCTACTCCCACAGGTATCAGCAAATCCTTTATAACACCCGACAAGCTTATAATTATTGATATGCAGGGTAACGTGCTTGAGGCACAGGAGGGCTACCGTCCTTCAAGCGAAATCAAGATGCACCTTCGCTGCTATGAAAAGAGAGATGACGTATTCAGTGTAATTCACGCTCATCCTCCCGGAGCAACAGGCTTTGCAGTTGCTCACAAGCCTATGGATATGTACAATATGATCGAAGACGTTGCCGCTATCGGTGCTGTACCTCTCACACCCTACGGTACACCCTCAACAACAGAGG
>JAZULG010000086.1:0-2707 GCA_045603005.1 Acutalibacteraceae bacterium | reverse complement strand
GGTTGCATCAAGAGCGTTTTCGCCTTCGCCTACAAATTCGTAGCCGATTATGTTGTAGCCGTCCTGAGAAACGGCGGCGGTTTTGTCAAATACCTTTTTGAAGTATGTATCTATTTCCTCGTCGGTAAGCTCGCCGTCCTTTTTGGTAAAGGTGAAAAGTCCGCGTCCGTCCTCGCCGAGTGCCGAATATTTACTTGCAAATTCCCATTCCCAGTCAGGCTCAATATCGGCAGCCTTTATGCCTGTTGCCTTTTCGAGATAGTATTCCGCCGCCTCGGGACTGAAAGTTTCAAGGCTGTCTTCGTAATCTTCCTGAGCTTTTTCGCTCATTTTACCGGGATCAACGTTTTCTCCGGGCTTTGCCGTACAAGCTGCAAGTGTAAGTATCATAAGGGATGCGAGTATTATAGTAAGTATCTTTTTCATAAGTAAATCCTCCGTATTATATAAATTTATTGTTTAATTGTTGTCTTGATTTACAGCTTTGCTCCGCAGCCTCCGCAGAAGCCTGCATTTGCTTCGTTTTTAGCACCGCACTGTCCGCAGAATCTGGGCTTGGGTGCGTCTGTCTGTGTATTAGGTTGTGCCTGATACTGTGGCTGTACATTCGGCTGTCCTGCTCCTGCGTAAGCCATCTGCGGCTCTTCCGCCTTGCCCTTGTTAAAGAGCTCCTTGAACTTGCCGGAGATCTTAGAGAGCTTGCCGTAAAGGTCGAAGGTAATTTCTGTTGTGGGAGCTACCTCCATATAACTCGCCATTGTCTGACAAAGTATGTAGCTGTCAAGGAATGCAAACTTTATTACCCAAGTAATGAATACTGCAAGCAAGAAGCCGATAAATGCGTTCCAACCGAGAAGCCTGAAAAGAAGTCCTATGGGCACGAATACAAGCACAAGCACCAAAAGCGAGAGAAGTATAACCTTCAGCATTGTCTTTGCCGCATTTTTAAGAAGATGCTTGATGTTCTGTGCGTAGATTACAACGCCGTCGCAGGCACTTCTGAATGCGCCCTGCTCCTTTTTGTAGAAGGTGTAGCCGAGACAGCACTCGTCAACGTAGCCGAGGGAAAGCTCAACGAAGAAGTTTGCTATTCCCGTTACTGCTCCCATACCGGGGATAAAGTCAAGTGCATTACCGAGCTTTGAGATGCCTCTCTGAATCTGCTTTACCGCACCCGATACCAGCTTATCTACTGCGAAATATACGTTTGAGGTTGCAAATCTCTTTTTAACGGCTTCCTTGCCGTAATTCACCTGATTGTCAGGAACCTTGCCGGTGGTTGCAGCTTCTGCGAGTACAGCAACGTGTCCTGCTTTAACAAGATAGCCGAAGTAGTGCATAATTGCGAATCTCACGACTCCCGTTGCACCTATCCATATAAAGATACAAATTACCATTCCGTTTTCGCCAAACAGCCAGCCGATACCGAGTAGTATTGCGAGCAGCACTACCGAGATAAGCACCGTTGCCGCACCGAGTACCAGCTTTGCTATTGCGAAAGGCATTGTTTTTCTGAAAAGTTCACCTGATTTCATAATTTTTATCTCCTTTACTTGTTTTTCTTGAATTTCTCATTCATACAAATTCCGATTATGTCTTTCTCATCCTGCTTTAACATAAAACTACAGGTTCCGCAGGTTTTGTCATCACCGTCAGCGTATGGACAGTCTTCTGTAATGACATCTACCCATTTTCTGCCGCCGGGGGTTATTCTCGGACATTCGATAAAATCGGGGAATTCTCCGAGATGCTTTCCGCTCAGCTCATCATATCGGAAATTCACCTCCAATATGTCGCCGTCGAGCAGGTAAGTCTTTTTTACATCATGTTTCATATCATAGGCTCACCTCAACTTTCCTTTCGTTGTCTTTATTTTATACTAAAAATAATCTTATTGTAAGTCACGTCTGATAGGTGAAAAAGTATAATTTTTTGCATAATTCTGAGTCTTTCAATAGGCAAAAAAATTGAAAAAGCCTGTAATATAGCGTATTTTGGGGCAAAAAAAATCCCGTTCGTGTGCGAACGGGACCTTTAAGCTTTTGTCAGTCTTCAAGATATTTCCGAAGCTCTGTCTTTTTGCTGATACAAAGCTTCTGATAAATAGAGCGTATGTGATTTTTTACCGTACCCTCGGATATATCTAAGTGTGCGGCTATTTCCTTTGAACTCCAGTCTCGGTTATACAGAAGGGTTATGCTTATTTCAATGGGTGTTAAGGTGTGAGAAAAATCGTTTTCCTCCGGCTTATGAAGTCTGTACCAGCCGTCATTAAATTCTTTTACAACCTTCATTATCTTCTTATAGTCTTCGGGATAGTCTGTTTTTAAGCACTGTTCTGTAAGACCTTGAAGCAGATTATGGTGTATGCCGAACAGCTTTATAAAGCCGTCATGTTTTGCAGTTTCCCATGCAATCATAAAGTGCTGGCGGGCAAGAAGAGGCTTTTTAAGTCCCATAAAGGATGCCGCCGCAACTATAAGCACATAAATTGCCGCAACCGGATAAAAGCTGTTGCAAAAAGCAAGGGCTGTATCACATATACCGATTGCTCTTTCAAAATTCTTTTCTCTGTATGCCTTGTACGCCAATATGTATGCTCCGTAAAGTCTTATGCCGTTCGGAAGAAAGTGCAGATATTCCTCAAGGGGCGGCACATCGGGAACAGGCACGTTCAAAAGATATTTTCCGATATATGCGGTAAGCA
>JAZULG010000085.1:0-7774 GCA_045603005.1 Acutalibacteraceae bacterium | reverse complement strand
ATAACCCTTTACACAATCGGTGAGCCGATGGTGGGTCTTTTTATGACGGAAATCAACCCTGAGATTATGACAGCGGCTAAAAGGTACATCCTTGCAATAGCTCAATGCTACAGTCTTGTTGCTGTGTTGTTTGTTATGCGTAATACCCTTCAGGGCCTCGGCTTTACCTATGCAAACTCTGTTGCGGGTATCGGTGAGCTTTTCGGCAGACTTTCCGTAGCCTTTATATTTACTCCCTGGCTCGGCTTTGATGCGGTCTGCTATGCAGGGCCTGCGGCGTGGCTGCTTGCGGATATACCTCTGATTATTATATATATAACGAAGCATATAAAATTCCGCAGACTTGCCAGAGAGAAGAAGCTGCAGTGTGAGCAGAGTGTTAAATAAATATTGACAAAGTCATAGTTTTGATATAGAATATTAGAAGGTTACAAACCGATAAAATATGGAGGTAAATTAAAATGGATAACAAATTTTTTGATTTTGTAGAGACTTACGCAGAGGACATCAAGGCTTTCTTTGAGGCTTTCAAGAATTTCATTATGGCTCTTATTGAAAAGCTCACCGCTGCTCCCGAGGAAGATACCGAAGCAGCAGAATAAAAAAAATAACGGACGGTTTTACCGTCCGTTTTCTTTTTTTCTCTCTTATTCTGCCTCGCAGACTGCCTCCTCTGCCTGCTGGGGCTGAGGTCTGGGAAGGAACATGGGATTTTCAGGTGAGTATATCTCAACCGCCTTCTCAAGAACGTTTATCATAACGTCATGATGATTTCCGCCGAATTCACCGTCGAGAGTCCAGGGCACTGATTCATCGGGAGCGGTTATCTTGAGCTTTCTCGTCTGGAACATTATAATCTGCTTGCCGTCATACTGCTGCTTTCTTACCTTGCTGAGTATGGAGAACATAGAGGTCATATGTACCTTTCTTACAAGAAGCACCTCAAACTGACCGTCGTTGAATTTAACCTTATCCTTGGGAAGCTTGAAGAAGCCTCCGACGGAAAGGGAGTTGGATATTGCACCAAACATAAATTCATCCTCAATGACGCCTCCGTCATATTCGATTCTCATCTTAATGGGGTGAATGTCAAATACCTCGGGGATAGCGGCGGCAACGTATGCTGCGTGACCGAATTTGTTTTTGAATTTCTGGGGGGTGGAGTAGGAGCTTTTTGAAAAAGCACCGAAGGAGGCGACGTAGCAGAAGCAACGGTTGTTGAAAAGTCCGATATCGTAATCGTTGGTATGTCCGTCAATAATGATATCTGCGGCCTCCTTGATTGTGGTGGGAAGTCCGATAGAGTTTGCAAGGTCATTTGTTGTACCTGCGGGGAGGTATCCGATGGGGACACGTCTGGGCATAGTAATAACGCCGTTGATGGTTTCGTTGAGAGTACCGTCACCGCCGCAGCAGACAACAAGGTCGTGGTTTTCAAGCTCTTCCTTTACAATGTTTGTGGCATCACCCTGACATTTTGTTGAGTGAATTGAAAATTCATAGTCGCTTTTTGAAAACTTGTCAACTATGTCAAAGGTACCTGCTCTTGATTTATTCTTTCCTGAGCAAGGGTTTACAATAAGTAATGCTTTCTTTTTATCTGCCATAATTTTCTACCTCGTGAAATAATCTTTGAAATAACATTAAAAATTTTAACACTTAAAAATGCTGATGTCAAACAAATCCGAAGAAAAAATTTTTTTAGTCCCGTTTTGGAAAATAAATTGGTAAAAACAGGGCAAAAACAAGGGGTTTGTGAAGTTTTTGTAAACGGAGAAAATGAAAGCAAAGAAAATTCTTTGTACAAATCGCACAAAATTCTTTTGAACAATTTTCGTATATTAACCAAAAGGTAGAAACGAAAAAAATGTTGTAAAAAGGCTTGATTTCCGTATTTTTTTGTTGTATTATACATATGCACTCGAGAGAGTGACACAGAGCTCCACGGAGCTCGACTTAAATTAACTTACTCCTCTATAATGTTTTCTTCATATTTTCTCCTTTTTAAAAGCACTCGGTTTCTCCCCGAGTGTTTTTACCTTTTATAAAGCTTTTTTCAGTGCGCTTGTCAACCCTCTTCCCTATTGAAAATACCGCCGAAAAGGGTTATAATAATCCCGAAGGAGTGATGCACCGTGAATATAATTCAGTGCGAAAGCTGTTCATACTATTGCTATGACGAGGAATACGACGAATACTACTGCTCGGTCAATCTCGACGAGGACGAAATGGAAAAATATATGTCGGGCAGTATGGATTCCTGCCACTATTACAGCCCCTATGACGAATATAAAGTGGTACAGAAGCAAAACTGAGGAGAGGGAATATGAAATCGCTTAAATACTTATATAAAATAGGAAGAGGTCCCTCTTCATCTCATACAATGGGACCCGATAAGGCGGCAAGATACTTTAAAGCGGAGTACCCTGATGCGGATGAATATAAGGTAATCCTTTACGGCTCACTTTCGGGTACGGGTAAGGGACATAAGACTGATGAGGCTATACTTGATGTTTTTGAGGGCGGTATCGAGGTTGTTTTCGGCTCTGTTGAAACCGAGGGACTTCCCCACGAAAATACAATGGAGTTTTTCGCATATAAGAGCGGAAAAGAAATCGCAAGACAGAGAATAATGTCCGTCGGCGGGGGACAGATTGTAATTGAGGGCAAGCCTGAGCTGGGTGAAGAGGATATCTACCCCCTTCGCACCTTCGGTCAGATTGCCGAGTATTGTAACACCCACAACATAAGACTTTCCGAATACGTTGAGAAATACGAGGGCGAGGAGATTTGGGACTATCTTCACGAGATATGGAAGGCTATGAAAAGCGCCGTTCATCAGGGCCTTTCCACAAGGGGAGTGCTTGACGGCGGTCTCGGCGTTGAAAGAAAGGCACAGTACCTTTATAATCAGACTCACATCGACGAAAGTGACATAACGAGAGAAAACCGCCTTGTCTGCGCCTACGCCTTTGCGGTCAGTGAGCATAATGCGGGCGGCGGTGTAATTGTTACCGCACCCACCTGCGGTGCCTGTGCAGTGCTTCCGAGCGTGCTCAAATATATGCAGGATAAAAAGGGCTTTTCCGACGATGATATATGCAGGGCTCTTGCTGTTGGCGGTCTTGTGGGTAATCTTGTGAAGACGAATGCTTCAATAAGCGGTGCGGAATGCGGCTGCCAGGCTGAGATAGGTACTGCCTGCTCAATGGCTGCGGCGGCTCTTTGCGAGCTTTTCCGTATGGGCATCGGGCAGATAGAGTATGCCGCCGAGGTTGCTATGGAGCATATGCTCGGTCTTACCTGTGACCCGGTATGCGGTCTTGTACAGATTCCCTGCATTGAGAGAAACGCCGTTGCGGCGATGCGTGCAATCAACGCTCTTTCTCTTGCCAACTTCCTTTCCACCACCAGAAAGATAAGTTTTGATACTGTTGTTGAGACTATGTACCGTACAGGCAAGGATCTCAATGCCATGTACCGTGAAACTGCTCAGGGCGGTCTTGCGGCTACCTTCCATCAGGGATGCTGAGACATACCTGCGGTACGTCGGTGAAATATTGCTTCGCAATGTGAAATACGCCTGCGGCGTGTGAAATCCACGCCTTGCGTGGGTGAAATATTTTCCTTGCGGAAAATGTTAATGTTAAGGAGAATACTATGCCAACCTTTGAACAGATAAGATCAGACGAAAAATTAAAAATTTATATCAAAAAGGCTGACGAGTCCCTTGCGGCTCTCGGCTTTACCGAGCACAGCTTTCCTCACGTGCTTCGTGTTTCCGATATAGCGGGAAATATTCTTTCCGAGCTCGGTTACAGCGAAAGAGAGGTTGAGCTTGCACGTATAGCGGGATATATCCACGATATCGGCAATATGGTCAACCGTGTGGGACACTCTCAGTCGGGAGCCGTTATGGCTTTTGAGATTCTCAGAGAAATGGGTATGAAGACTGAGGAGCTTTGCGATATCGTATCCGCTATCGGCAACCACGACGAGGGTACGGGCGTTGCAATCACACCCGTTGCGGCGGCTCTTATTATTGCGGATAAATCCGACGTACGCCGAAGCAGAGTCAGAAACACCGACAAGACCACCTTCGACATTCACGACAGAGTTAACTACTCCGTTGAAAAGTCAACCCTCAGGATAAACAAGGAAAGCAAAACAGTGACCCTGCGTCTTACAGTCGATACCGAGTACGGCTCGGTAATGGACTACTTCGAGATTTTCCTCGGACGAATGATAATGTGCCGTAAGGCGGCAGAAAAGCTCGGACTTACCTTCAGGCTTGTTATCAATGAGCAGACGGTTGTGTAAAAAAGGACGCGAAACCTTTTTTAGTAGTCAGTAGTCAGTAGCCGGTAGTCACGCGCCAACGGGAGCGAAAACACAACAGCTCTACCCGCGGGAATAGGAAATATATTGTAGGGACACGGCTTGCCGTGTCCGCTTTTTTAATCAAGCTTTGCATTAAGCTTTCTGCTTGTACCCTTGGTTGCAAAATATACAATAACCCATATTGCGATATATACGGCGACGAAAATGGCGGTGAATATGACTATTACCTTAATGTCAAAGGGTATCCAGCTGTTTAAAATGTAGCAGGTGCAGTAGGTGACGTAGAGAAGCGAGAAATGGCACAGCAGACCCTTCATTACGGGCCAATGCTCTATCTGATTGAGTACCGTAGTTCCTGCCTGGATAAAGGCGAGCATATAGGTTGAAACAATGCCTGCGAGAATCTGCATACCGCTGAGGGTGAAATCCTCTGCTGTTTCGGAAATGACTGCGTATATTATGCCGAGAATTATCGGCCCGAAGCCTCCGAATAAGAGACCCCGATGTAAAAATTCCTTTAAATATCTGTTCATTTTAAATACCTAACCTTTCTTTTACATTTTTTAAATTACGCCTTGATATATAATCGGTATAACCGTTTTTGAATACTGCCGTAACAGAGCCGTAAACCGAAGGGACAAAGCGTTCAAGCATAGCTATATTAGCTATACAGGACTGATTTATCTTAATAAAATTACCGCCGAGCTGTTCTTCAAGGATATACAGCCGCATTTTTATTTTATATTTTTTGTTTCCTGTAAGGGCGTATATTTTGTTATCCTCACAAATAAAACAATGTATGTCTTTTACATCGAGCTTTACCGCGGTTTTATTCTCGAAGCCGATAATTTCAGGGCTGTTACAGGCTGAAAGCTGCTCTATCTGTTCAACGAGTGCCGTTTTTTTATGTGCATAAACAATCACCTCTTCTTCGTGTCGGTTATCAATTATAAGAGTGAATTTCATTTGTCTGCTCCCTTTCCGTAAAGAGTGTCGACCCTTCTTTACGGTTCTATATTATCATCGGGGAAATGTATTTTCAAGGACTTTGAAGTCTTCGGTCATTTTGTTGCTTCAATCGGCAATTAAAAATTCACACAAAAATATTTTCTCCCTATTTACTTTTATCTGCCGCTGTGATAGAATACAAGGGATAGAGAAAAAGGTCATCGGCAGGATGCAGATATTGTGGTTGAAGTCCTGCTTTGCAGGGCTTTTTTTCTTAAGAAAAAGAAAACGGAGGAAAATCAAAATGAAAATGGTTTACAACGTCAAGGACAAGCCCAAGTTCCCGCAGCTTATCGTCTTTGCATTCCAGCAGCTTCTTGCAATTATGGCTGCAACAATCGCAGTACCCGCTATCGTGGGTAACGGAATGACCGCTTCCGCTGCTCTTTTCGGTGCAGGTGTGGGTACACTCATATATCAGCTCTGCACAAAGTTCAGAAGTCCTGTATTCTTAGGCTCATCCTTTGCTTTTATCGGCTCAATGGTTGCCGCCTTTGCAGGTGCGACATCTATGCAGTTAGGTTATCTCGGTCTTCTTATCGGTGCGGCTTTTGCAGGTCTTGTTTATGTTGTTATCGCAATCGTTGTCAAGCTTGTAGGCGTCGGCTGGATAAATAAGCTTATGCCCACCGTTGTTATCGGCCCCACCGTTGCTCTTATCGGTCTTTCCCTTGCAGGTGCCGCAATAAATGATGTATTTTCATACGGTGAAAAGATCACTTACGGTGTTTCCAGCTATTTTGTAATGTCCACGAATATCTGGGCATCCTTAATCTGCGCTATCGTTACTTTTGCCGTTGTTATCCTATGCTCCGTTTACGGAAAGAAGACGACAAAGCTCATCCCCTTTATTATCGGTATTCTTGCAGGCTATGCAGTCGCCGTTATATTTACGGTTATCGGTATGACAACAGACAATGCAGCTCTTCAGGTTATCGATTTTTCACCCTTCAAGGCTCTTGTCGCCGACGGTGTTACCCTTAAAACCTTCCTTTCTGTGCCTGATTTCAGCTTCCTCAAGGCTATTGAGGGTATAAAGGAAGCCGACGCTTCCTATGTTGCAACAGTTGCAGTTGCATATATTCCCGTTGCGTTTGTTGTTTTTGCAGAGCATATTGCAGACCACAAGAACCTTTCATCAATCATCGAAGCTGACCTTCTTGAGGATCCCGGTCTTCACAGAACTCTTTTAGGTGACGGTATCGGTTCAATCTTCGGTGCAATCTTCGGCGGCTGCCCCAATACCACTTACGGTGAATCGGTAGGTTGTGTTGCTATTACCAAATACGCTTCTGTTATCACAATTGTAACTACTGCTGTTATTGCAGTTGTTATTTCATTCCTTTCACCCTTCGTGGCCTTCCTTGATTCAATTCCCGGCTGCGTAATGGGCGGCGTATGTATCACTCTTTACGGCTTTATCGCTGTATCAGGTCTTAAGATGATTCAGAAGGTTGACCTTGAAAGCAGTGCAAATCTCTTTACTATTGCCGCTATCCTTATCCCCGGTATCGGCGGAATGGCAATGGCTATCAAGGGCGTTTACATCACAAATATTGCCTGTGCACTTATTCTCGGTATTATCACAAACATTATTCTTTCAAAGAAAAAGGCTGCACAGCAGTAAAATTTTTTAACGTAACTTCACCCTGTCTTACGGCAGGGTGATTTTTCTTTTAAGCGCCGCATATTTCTTTAAAAAGGTATTGACAACAGTTCTTTATTGTGTTAATATGTTACCACGCTAAAGCGATGAAACAAATCGCAAATAAAAAATGAAAGGCAGATTATTATGAAAAAGATTTTAGCAGTTCTTCTTGCAGTATCAATGCTTTTTGCATTTGCAGCCTGCGGAGGAGACAAGAGTGCAACAGATGCACAGAAGGAAGAATTAAAGCAGGAAGTTCAGGATGAGCTTGATACAATCGTTTCCGACCTTACATACATCAAGGATAAGGGCACAATGATTGTCGGTATCACAGAGTATAAGCCTATGAACTTCAAGGATGAAAATCAGCAGTGGACAGGCTTTGACACAGAGTTTGCTCTTCTCGTTGGTGAGAAGCTCGGCGTTAAGGTTGAATTCTTTGAAATCGCTGAATGGGACAACAAGTTCATCGACCTTGACACAAAGACCATCGACTGCATATGGAACGGTATGACAATCAACGACAGTGCTCTCAAGAACTCCAGCGTTTCAAATCCCTACGTTAAGAATGCACAGGTTGTTGTTATGAAGGAAGACAAGCTTGCTGATTACGCAACAGTTGAAAGCATGAAGGGCCTTAACTTTGCAGTTGAGCAGGGCTCAGCAGGTAAGGACGCAGCTGTAGCAAACGGCCTTAACTACACAGAGGTTAAGTATCAGTCAGATGCACTTCTCGAAGTACAGAGCGGCACATCAGACGCTTGCATCATCGACATC
>JAZULG010000084.1:0-8059 GCA_045603005.1 Acutalibacteraceae bacterium | reverse complement strand
GAGCTCTATTCTAAGTAATAGACTTGTTTTAACGTAAAACACATCCACAAATAAGTAAGGAGGGTTTTGCATGATAGGCATTGAAAAGCCCAGAATCGAAACTGCAGAATTAGCAGCTGACGGTACCTACGGCAAGATTATCGTTGAACCGTTAGAGCGTGGCTACGGTGTGACATTAGGCAACAGCCTGAGAAGAATTCTTCTCTCATCACTTCCCGGCTATGCAATTACCAGCGTGAAAATTGATGGCGTACTTCATGAATTTTCAACAATCCCCGGCGTAAAAGAGGATGTTACAGAAATTATTCTTAATCTTAAGAACGTCATTCTCAAAATTCACGGTGACGGACCCAAAACAGTATATATTGATGCAAGCGGTGAAGGCGAAGTTGTAGCCGGTGACATCAAGTGCGATTCAGAGGTTGAAATCATCAACACAGATTATCATATCTGCACACTTGACAAGGATGCAAGCATCAATATGGAGCTTACTGTCAACAAGGGTCGTGGATATGTATCGGCTGAGCAGAATAAAAAGCTCATGCAGCCTGTTATCGGTGTAATTGCTATCGACTCAATTTACACACCGATTCTCAAGGCAAACTACACAATTGACGACATGCGTGTTGGCCAGGATATCGGTTTTGACAAGCTCACTCTTGAAGTTTGGACAAACGGAACTATTTCAGCAATTGATGCTGTTTCCCTCGGTGCCAAGTTTCTCAACGAACATCTCGCTCTGTTCAGCGACCTCTCAGGTGAGGCTTATGACACAGAGATAATGGTCGACAGAGACACCGACAACAATATTAAGATTCTCGAGATGACTATTGAGGAACTTGACTTATCAGTACGCTCATTCAACTGTCTGAAGCGTGCAGGTATCAATACAGTGGAAGACTTAATAAACAAGACTGAAGACGATATGATGAAGGTACGTAACCTTGGTAAGAAGTCTCTTGACGAAGTTATCAACAAGCTTCATTCATTCGGTCTTGACCTTCGCAACGAAGACGAATAATTATCTAACGGTAAAGGAGTGATTTCAAATGGCAGGTACCAGAAAACTCGGCAGAACAAGCGACCACAGAAACGCAATGCTCAGAGGTATGGTAACTTATCTCTTAGAGAATGGCAGCATTGAAACCACCGTTACAAGGGCAAAGGAAGTTCGTTCCATGACTGAGAAAATGATTACTCTCGGTAAGGAAGACAACCTTCACAATAAGCGTCAGGCTCTTGCATACATCACCAAGAGAGATGTTGTTAACAAGCTTTTCGCTGAAATCAGCCCCAAGTATAAGGAAGTTAACGGCGGCTACTGCCGTATTATCAAAACAGGTCCCCGTCGCGGTGATGCTGCAGAAATGTGCATTATTGAACTTGTTTAATTGATAGTACAGTTATAAAACCTATAAGAAGCTGTATCCTGCGGGATGCGGCTTCTTTTTTTATACACAAAAAATGAATATTTATAACACTTTATGCAAGACACACAAAGCTTGAATGCAGTAAGATACAATATTTTACAATATTTCACTTGACAAAAGCATAGGAAATATTATACAATTATAAGGCAAATAATTTTAAACGGAGGAAAACAAAATGAAAAAAATTCTCGCAATTGCTCTCGTTGTTATAATGCTCTTCGCATTTGCAGCTTGCGGCGGTAAAACAGGCACAGACGCAGTAGAAAAGAAGACCTATGCTAACATTACAGTAGGTACCGGTGGCTCACAGGGTACATACTTTGCATTCACAACAGCAGTAGGCGGCATTCTTGAAACAAGTGACTATTCATTCAAGGTTATCACAACCGGCGGTTCACAGGATAATATCGAGCTTATCCAGGATGGTGACGCTCAGATGGCTATCGTACAGAACGACGTTATGAACTATGCTTATGAAGGCACAAACGGTTTTACTGAGTCTATCAAGGATTTCTCAGTAATCGGTTGCGTATATTTAGAGGTTTGTCAGCTTGTTGCAAGAAAGGATTCAGGCATCAAGTCAGTTGCTGACCTTAAGGGTAAGACAGTTGCAGTCGGTGACGTAGGTTCAGGTGTTTATTACAATGCTACTCAGATTCTTGAAGCAGCAGGTCTTGATATCGACAAGGATATTAACAAGGTTGCAGCATCCTTCGGTGACTCAGCAACACAGCTTAAGGACGGCTCAATTGATGCAGCATTCGTAACTGCAGGTACTCCTACAACAGCTATTACTGAGCTTTCACTTTCAACAGATGTTGTTCTTATCGACCTCGGCGCAGATGTTATCAGCGCTCTTACAGAGAAGTACACCTTCTACATTCCTTATGAAGCAACAAATAAGGACTACGCATTTATCGGTGCAGACGAGAAGGTAAATACCGTTGCAATCAAGGCTACATATGTTGTTACAAACACAATGAGCGACGATCAGGCTTACCAGATCACTAAGGATCTCTGGGAAAAGCAGACTGAAATTGCTGCAGCACACGCAAAGGGTAACGAAATGGATTGCAAAGAGGCTGTAAACGGTCTTGGTGTCGTACCTCTTCATCCCGGCGCAGAAAGATATTACAAGGAAGTAGGCGTTATTGCTTAACTTACACTTTGTTTTTGAATATTATACAGTTAAGTAATTGAATAAAACAAATGCTGTATATTTGATATACAGCATTTGTTTTGACTTTTAAATATTATAAGGAGGAGGTTTGCTCATGGACGAAAACAAAAAAATTAACACCGATGAGGTTGTTGATACCGATGCGATAATGCAGGAGTTTGACCGAGAGAGCAATGTACGTGTTTTCACCGGTTGGAGAAAAGTTGTTATGACCTGCATAATGGCCGGCTTCAGTGCATATATGCTTTCTATGGCGCTGATGTTTCAGACTGCATCTAAATTCACCAAGCTTACAACCTTTCTGGCGTTTGTTGTGTTCATAGGGTATCTCGTTTTTCCTGCTTATAAAAAGCAGACAAAAAAAATCAATTATGTTCCGTTTTATGATATTATATTGGCAGTAGTCGGTGCCGGATCGTTTCTTTATTATACCTTTAATCAGGTTGCAATTCAGGAAATGAGAAGAAGATTAGGTACAGTTGAAATAATTGTTGCAATTATAGCTATTGTGCTTCTTGTTGAGTTGTGCAGGCGTGCGGTCGGCTTACCAATTATATTTGTTGCAGGGGCATTTGTGGCTTACGGTGTTTATGAAAGAATTACAGCAAATCCCGAAACAGCCCTCAGAAGCCTTATCTACAATCTTTTCTATGATGTAGATAACGGTATTTTCTCATCACCGATATACGTATGTACAACCTTTATTGTATTATTCATTATTCTCGGTGCAATACTCGAGAAAACAGGTATCGGTACCTTCTTTGTTGATCTTGCAAACTCTATTGCAGGCTCATCAGTTGGCGGACCTGCAAAGGTTGCAGTTATTTCAAGTGCTCTTGAGGGTATGTATTCAGGTTCGTCAGTTGCGAATACTGTAGGTTCAGGCTCAGTAACTATTCCTCTTATGAAAAAGACTGGCTACAAGCCGGAGTTCGCAGCGGCAGTTGAGGCGGCAGCTTCAACCGGCGGACAGATAATGCCTCCCATTATGGGTGCGGCGGCATTCCTTATGGTAGAAATGACAGACACACCTTACTCCAAGATTGCTATATCTGCAATTCTTCCTGCAGTGCTTTATTTCATGGGAATATTCCTTATGATTCACTTTGAAGCAAAGAAACTTGGTCTTAAAGGTCTTCCAAAGGATGCTCTTCCCAATTTCTTCAAGCTTATAATCAAAAACGGATATCTTCTTCTTCCGATTGTAGTTCTTGTTATAGCAATGAATTATCTCAGCGCAGGTCTTTCGGCTTGTCTTGCAATTCTTGCTGCTCTTATTGTTTCTCTCTTTCCCAAGAAGCTTACAAAATCAAACGCATGGAAGATCATTGTTCCCGTTATTCCTGTTGCGGTTCTTCTTGCACTCTGGATTCCTAACGGCAGAGCAGGTCTCAGTACGGCAATATTTGTTTCACTTGTTCTTACGGTTTTAGCATCGTTTGTAGTTAAAAACGAGGCTACTCTTTCTCCGAAGCTCATTGTTGAATCTTTTGAGAGCGGTGCTAAAAACACAATAGGTGTTGCAGTAGCCTGTGGTATGGCAGGTATTATATCGGGTGTTGTTACCATGACAGCTCTCGGTGGTGTGCTTGTTAAAACACTGGTGCCTCTTGCAGAAAACAGTACATTCCTTGCATTGTTCCTTACAATGATATGCTGTATTGTTCTCGGTATGGGTGTTCCGACTACAGCAAACTACATCATTATGGCAACAATAACTGCTCCGATTCTTGTAAAGATGGGCATACCGATGCTTGCGGCTCATATGTTCGTATTCTACTTCGGTATTGTTGCGGATATTACTCCTCCCGTTGCTCTTGCGGCCTATGCAGGCTCAGCTATTGCCAAGAGTAATCCGATGAAGACGGGCATTACGGCAACACGATTGGCAATTACCGCCTTTATCGTACCTTACATTTTTGCATACAGTCCGCAGATGCTCTTTATCGATACCAAGTGGTACGAGGTTGTTCTTATTGTAATAACCGCAATTGTTGGCATTTACGGTGTGTCTGCGGCTATGGAAGGCTATATGAATGTGAAGATGCCTTGGTGGCAGAGAATTCTTTGCCTTGCAGGCGGTCTGCTTTGTATAGTACCCGGTGTGGTAACAGACGCAATCGGATTTGCGTTGATTTCAGTTGTGCTTGTATTACAGTATCTTGTTGGTCGCAAAGAAAAGTTACCGACAAAAAACAAGATTATAGCTGCGGTTGTTATTGTGATTGTTGCAGTACTTATGCTTATACCTTATCTTGATAAGGATAACAGTGTTGCTGTAACACCTACCAATGCAACAAGCACAGATGCGGTTGTCTCCGTTCAGTAATCCTTCGTTATAAAGATATTCAAACCTGCTGCGGCTCTACGTAGCAGGTTTTTATTGACAACAAAAATATAAATGTGTTAGTATTAGAAAAAAAGGAGGAAATAAATATGGCTAATTTTTGCGAAAAGTGCGGACAGCCTCTTACACCCGATTCAAAATTCTGTGCCCGATGCGGTAATGTTACAGGTAACAACGCAGACAGACAGCCTGTTCAGAGCCCCGTGGTGCAGAATGTCAGCAGAGAGGTACCTGCCGCCAAAACTAAAAAGAGCAACGGAGGACTGAAGGCGGTTATTGCAGTGCTTCTTGTGATAGTTATAGCTTTGGGCGGTGTTCTCGCTTATCAGAATTTTGCGGATAAGCCGGAAAAAGAGGATGATAAGATTGAAACAGAAGCAACAACGGAAACACAAACAACAAAAGAACACAAGGAAGTACCTAAAGTGCCGCAGGCAGATGATCAGATAATTGTCGGTACGGGCGGAACTACGGGCACCTATTATGCGTTTTCGACTGCAGTATGCAGTTTGCTTTCCGTTGAAGACAAAAAATTTAATGTTATATCAACCGACGGCTCACAGGCTAACATTGAAATGATAGATGACGGCGCGGCTCAGATGGCAATCGTGCAAAATGACGTTGCAAACTATGCCTATGACGGCATCAATGGCTTCGATGCTCCGGTAACAAGCTTTTCAGCCGTAGGCACAGTATATACTGAGGTGTGTCAGATTGTTGCGAGAAAGGATTCGGGCATCACATCAGTTGCAGACCTCAGGGGAAAGACAGTTGCGGTAGGTGACGTCGGCTCGGGAGTTTATTATAATGCTCAGCAGATTCTCACAGCAGCAGGTCTTGATATCGACAAGGATATTAACAAGGTTGCAGCATCCTTCGGTGATTCAGCAACACAGCTCAAGGATGGCACAATTGATGCTGCATTCATAACTGCAGGTACGCCTACAACTGCAGTTAAAGATTTGGAGGCAAGTACGGATATTGTTCTTGTTGAGCTTGATGCGCAAACGGTAGCTTATCTTACAGAGCGTTACGGATACTATACTCCGTATACCATAACAGGGGAAGTCTATGATTCTATAAGTGAGCCGGTCAACACTGTTGCAATAAAGTCAATGTTTATTGCTTCAAATAATCTCAGTGAAGAAACAGTTTACGGTATCACAAAGGATATCTGGGAAAATAAGGATGAAATCACTATAATACACCCGAAGGGTAAAGAGCTGGATATTTATACAACTCTTGACGGCGTAGGCAAAGTTCCTCTTCATCCCGGTGCGGAAAGATATTACAGAGAAATCGGTATTATAGAATAAAGAAAGCCACGGATTCAGTCTGAATCCGTGGCTGTTTTTCTATTGTTCACTACTCCTGCGGTTCTTTTCATTGTTGTAATCACGGACCGTCTCACAATCGGGAGATATAAGCTTAAGCTTCTCATATGCTTTGTCTGAAGCGTCAAAATCCGTTCTGTTTAAAGCGAGGAAAATGAAAATATCAAGCAATCTTTCATCGTTATCAAAGTTAATCTGAGTTGACTTTAGAAGCTCATACGCTTCGTTTTCTTTTTTATTTTTAGTTAAAATATAGCAGTAGTAAAACAGAGCATCAGCATTGTCAGGATCAAGCTCGAGAGCAGTTCGTGCGTGGGCTATTGCATTTTCCGTGTCGCCCGTATCATTGTAGCAAAGAGCAAGATTAATGCGCGTATCGATTCTGTCTTCTGCGGATAAAGCTTTTTTATAGTATTCTATAGCCTTTGTAAGCTTCTTCTGCATTTCACAGCAAAGTCCCAGAAAATAAAGAGTATCAGCCTTGTCGGGGGACAGCTCGTTGGATTTCTTCAGGTGCTCAAAGGCGGGTACGGGCTTATCGAGCAGAAGATATGCAATACCTAGAAAGAAGTGGGCATCATCGGCGTATATGGTACCTTCCTTGGCCATAACAGCCTTCTGATAGTATTGCATAGCCTTTTCGGTGTTATCCGTGTCAAGCATACGGCAACACTCTCCGAGCTTGAAGTAGGCGTCACCGCACTCCGAGTCAGCCTCGGCGGCTTTTTGGTAAAGCTCCATAGCTTTTTCGTATTCCTCACGGTTATAGTATATTCCCGCAAGGTTGTATAAAGGAGCCTCCCAGGTCGGATCGAATTCTATAATGTAGTTGTATACACGTACTGCTTCATCATCTCTGTCGAGACATTTAAGGCAGTTTGCAAACATCAGTGCTGCATCACCGTCAGCGGATTCCTTCCAGAGCTCCTCAAAAAGGGGAAGTGCTTCTTCGAAATTGTCGTTATTATATAGCTCTTCAGCTTTTTTGAATTTTTCTGTATAGCTATTCAAATTATTACCTCCGTAAATTAAGCCCATCGCATAAGGCGATGGGCTTATGTATTATCTTATTCTTCCATATCCTTCTTGGCTTCTTCGATAACCTTCTGTGCAACGTTCATAGGAGCATCCTCATAACGTGCAAAGGTGAGTGTGAAGTAGCCTCTGCCTGCAGTTACGGAACGAAGGGTAACTGAGAAGTCGCCCATTTCAGCCATGGGTACTTCAGCAACAAGCTCCTGCATCTTAGGCTCATCTGCGGCGCCCATACCGAGCACACGGCCACGGCGTTTTGTAATGTCACCCATGATATCGCCGAGGTTAGCATCGGGCATATAAACCTTGAGCTCACCGATAGGCTCGAGAATTACGGGGTTAGCCTGAGCCATACCGTTCTTGTAAGCGATCTTAGCTGCGGTCTTGAATGCCATTTCGTTTGAGTCAACGGGGTGGTATGAACCGTCATAAAGAACAGCTTTAAGACCAACAACGGGATAACCTGCAAGGGGACCCTTGAGGATAGCTTCCTGAAGACCCTTTTCAACTGCGGGGAAGAAGTTCTTGGGAACTGAGCCGCCGACAACCTCTGTTCCAAAGATGAGGTGATCTTCTGTGTGGGGCTCGAAACGGATGAATACATCACCGAACTGACCTGAACCGCCGGACTGCTTCTTATGGCGTCCCTGAACCTGACATGACTTGCGGATTGTCTCTCTGTATGCTACCCTGGGTACCTTAAGGTCAATTTCAACGCCGTACTTTGTCTTAA
>JAZULG010000083.1:0-11907 GCA_045603005.1 Acutalibacteraceae bacterium | reverse complement strand
AATTCATCTATGCAGTTCTTGCTATCTTTGGCATTGAAAAGGATGAAGAAGGCAACCTTATTAAGAAATAAGTCATTGATTCTACGGAATTAAACAATTGTTTAAAAAACAAAACCCGCTTTTCAGCGGGTTTTGTTTTTTCTGTAATCAGTCAGATTTTTATACATAAAGCAAAATTTTCATTTAAAATATAAAAAAATATTGACATTGTTAAGGAAAAATTATAAAATTGAACTGTACTCAGAGGGTACAAATAATTTTTGGAGGTAACAAAAATGGATGAATTTTTCGCAAAAATCTATGAAATTTTAGATTGGATCAAAAACTTTATCGCACAGATTATCGGTCTTGCAAACGGTGACTTCGGTAATGAAGGCGAAGAGGGTGCAACCGAATAATTAACCAATCAAAAAAGACTGTCCTCACAGGACAGTCTTTTTTACTCACTCATATTTGCAAACGTCAATCCATCCCAGAGAAGCAGAGTATTTTTCGAGCTCCTCCATGTTAAGCTCGATAGCGCTGTTACTGCTTCCGCAGGCAGGGAAAACAGTTTCAAATCTTTTCAGGGAGTCATCAAGATAAACCTTAACGCCCTCATTTATTGCAAAGGGACACACTCCGCCCACCGAATGACCGATAAGCTCGTCAACCTGCTCGAAGGAGAGCATTTTAGCCTTCTGGTGGAAAAATTCCTTGAATTTTTTATTGTCGATACGGGCATCTCCCGCAACAACAATCAGCACGGGCTCATCCTTAACAAGGAAGGAGAGGGTTTTGGCAATTCTCTTGCCTTCTACACCCACAGCCTTTGCGGCAAGCTCAACGGTGGCGCTTGAAACCTCAAACTCAAGGATTCTCTCCTCCATACCGTACTGCCTGAAATATTCTCTTACCTTTTCTATTGCCATTTAAATCACATCCAAAGCTTTTTCTTGATTATATCCCCGCAGTACGATAAAGTCAACCCCGCCTTATATTGACAACGGGTAAAATTAAGCCTATACTTGAGATGTAAACTTGCCGTCCCCTTCAGGGGAAGGTGGCGGCGTAGCCGTCGGAAGGGGCGTTCTACCCACACCGAAAGGAGAATTCCTATGAAAACACTTTGCGAAAAAGCCAAAGAAAATATAATAATTGTTGCTCACAGAGGTGCGGCAGGCGGCAACATTCCCTGCAACACAATGGCGGCTTACGAAATTGCTCTCAAGCAGGGTGCGGATATGCTTGAGGTTGACCTCAATTGCAGCCGTGACGGTCAGCTTTTCCTTTTTCATCCGATGATGGAGCTTTCTCATATGAATGCTCCCGTACTTCTCAACACTCTTTCCTATAAAACCGTCAGCAAAATCCGCTATGTCAATTTTGACCGTACAAAAACACAGTTCACAGTACCGTCCTTTGATGATTTTCTCGAGCAGTTCAAGGGCAGATGCTATATAAATATAGATAAATTCTGGTCAAATCCGCAGAAGATATACGAAGCGATAAAGCGTCATGGAATGACCGAACAGTGCCTTGTGAAGAGCGCTCCCTCGGATAAGGTTTTTGACCTGCTCGAAAATCTTGCGCCCGAGCTTCCCTTTATGCCCATAGTACGCAATAACCACGATTGCCATGAGATGCTTCTTAAAAGAAACATCAATTATGTTGGTGTTGAGTCCCTTTTCAGAAAGGACGACGAGTACCTTGCCTCAGACGAGTTTATAGATAAGATGCACCGTGACGGCGTACTCGTGTGGGCAAACTCCATTATATTCGATTACCGTCAGCAGCTTGCAGGCGGCCACAGTGACGATACGGCTCTTACAGAAAGTGAGGATAAGGGCTGGGGTTGGCTTGCTGATAGGGGCTTTGATTTTATCCAGACCGACTGGACAATGATGCTTGTTGATTATCTTAAAAGAACAGACAGATATTATAAATAAGGTGATACTATGAATAAAAACAGACTTATAATTTTTGATTGCTTCGGCGTTATTTTTGACGAGATTGCTCCCGTATTTTTCAGAAATCATTTCGAAGATGAGACCGCCGCAAGGCTCAAGGATAAATTTTTCGTACCTGCCGACCGCGGTGAAATAACAAGAGAAGAGCTTTTTGACCTTATGTCAGCTGAGCTCGGAATGAAAAAAGAGGATATTCTCAGCGAGTGGGAGACTCTTATCCGCCTTCGTCCTTATATGGTACCCGTTATAGAAAAGCTCGGAGAGTCTGCAGATATTGCCCTTCTTTCCAATGCACCTACAGGCTTTGTTGAAAAGCTGTTTGCGGAAAATAATCTCAACCGTCTTTTTGATAAGGTTTTCGTTTCCTCTGCTCTTAAAATGGCTAAGCCCGATGCGGAAATATACCTTCACTGTGTAAGCTCCTTCGGTAAAGATTACGATGAAATCTTTATGATAGATGACAGTCTTAAAAATCTTGAAAAGCTTCCCGAAATAGGCATCACTCCCGTACTTTTCACCGATGTTGATTCTATGCTTGCAGCTTTGGGCGAAAAAATAACCGAATGATACAAAAAATATAACCGTTCAGACAAAAAATAATTTTCTTTTCAGTTTATGTGCTATAACATTATTAACAAAGCTTACGGAATTCTTACAATTGTAACATTTTGATTGACAATTTCATAAGTTTGTGATATTTTTAGCTTAAGGGGGTGACCCTTTAGTACAAAAGGAGGAAAATAATATGAAAAAATTTATAGCAGTGGTTATTACCGTAATAATGCTTATGTCCCTTTGCGGAATGCAGTCCTTTGCGTTCACGATCAAGCTTCCCACAGTGACGGAGGCTAAAATTCTCGGCGATGACCCCGTGTCTGTCAAGGGTCTTGATAAGTCGGCAGAGGGGAGAGAGGAATATATCGATTACCTCAAGAATGTGCAGGGTATTGATATTGAAGATATGGAATACCTGGCCGAAGAAATCAATAAACTCTATCTCGGTGACATTGATGTTGAGCTTACTCTTACCGATGGCTCAGTTGTTGAAATGAATGTTGATGAGTATTACGAAATCGACAGATACACCAAAATAACCGTTTCCGCTTATGTAACCTACGAGAATTATCTTGAGCTTAAGGAAAGAGGCGCGGATACTGTTGAAATTACCTTTGACTGTTCTGTTTACAGCTATGTTTCAGGCTTTTCCAAGGATTCAACCTTTACTGTAGAATGTGATGTTGTTGACTGTGTTATAAAGAGCTTTGAGCCTGTTTCAGCAATAAACTATGACCTTTACGAGGATTCAGATGCTCTCGACCTTGAGGGCAAGAAATTCAGCGTTACCTATGCTGACGGTACAAAGAAAACTCTCACCGCAGAATACGATATCGAAGAGGAACTCTACGCTCTCGGAGAGGATTATATTTATTTTTGGTTTAATGAAGATGATACGATTGAAATACAGTATATTGATGAGGTTTACACCCACGCTGTAACATGGGATAATGAGTCACCTTATGAGAGCATAGAAATTACAGATTACACCTTCACCGAAGAAGAGGGTCTTACATCAATCAGCTATGTAATCACAGACGACAAGGGCGAGGAAAAGTCCTTTACTGTTGATACAAGCTCTGTTCTTGCTGATGCCGACCTTAATTTTATATGGCAGGAGCTTGCGGCTTTTGATTCTTACGCTGTTACTCTCTACAGTGCAGATGCCTACGATGACGAGAGTGAAGAAATAGTTGGCTGTGAGCTTTATCTTGGAATGGGTTACCTTGAAAGTGAACCCGTAGTGATTGATTACATAGTAGAGGATTCACGTACTCTTCTTGAAAAAATCGAAGATGTTATCGCTTCAATTCTCGGAGTATTCTTCTTGCTTTTCTTCCCTGACGAGGTATTATAATATCAACACAATACACCCGATTTTTCGGGTGTATTTTTTTATGCCTTAATTTATAAAATACAGTTGTATTTTTTTATCTTTTAATGTAAAATTAAAAGGAATGTACAGAAAAACACAAAGAGGTAAAAAATGGCTACTAAAGAATTTTTTGATTTGAGAAAGCAAATCATAGAAAAAGATTTTAAAAATATGAACGATAAGCAGAAGCAGGCGATTTTTCAGGTGAAGGGTCCTGTGCTTATCTTGGCAGGTGCGGGAAGCGGCAAGACCACGGTGCTTGTTAACCGTATCGCAAATATCGTAAAATACGGCAACGCCTACGAGAGTAAGAGGGTGGATTTTGAGCCCACCGAAAGAGATATAGCCAATATGAAGGCTTACCTTGCAGGTGACGAGGATAAATATTTCGATATAGAGGATTTACTCACAGACGAGCCTGCAAGACCCTGGCAGATTCTTGCCATTACCTTCACAAACAAGGCGGCGAACGAGCTTAAGGAAAGGCTTGAAAAAATGCTCGGTGAAAAGGATGCGGCAGATATATGGGCATCAACCTTCCACGCAAGCTGTGTGAGAATACTGCGCCGTGACGGTGAGGTTTTAGGCTACAGCAAGAGCTTCACCATTTACGATTCCGATGATTCAAAGCGTCTTGTCAAGGAATGTCAGCGTCAGCTCGGCATCAGCGAGGGCAATCTTTCCTATAAGACCATAATCAACGAGATAAGCAACGCCAAGGACTCAATGATTTCTCCCGACCGTTATGCCGAGGATGCGGCAAAGGGAAAGGATGCAAGAAAGAGTCAGATTGCAAAGGTTTATCAGATGTATCAGCAGGAGCTTAAAAACAGTGATGCGATGGACTTTGACGATATTATCTTCAATACCGTAAAGCTTCTCGAGCAGAATCAGGATATCAGGGAATATTATCAGCGTAAGTTTAAATACATTATGGTTGACGAGTATCAGGATACCAACCACGCTCAGTATAAGCTTACGGAGCTTCTTGCGGCGGGTCACAGAAACATCTGTGTAGTAGGTGACGATGACCAGAGTATTTACCGCTTTAGAGGTGCAACAATTGAGAACATTCTTTCCTTTGAGCACCGCTATGCCGAGTCAAGCATTATCCGTCTTGAGCAGAATTACCGCTCAACACAGACGATTCTCGACGTTGCAAATGAGGTCATCTCAAACAACAAAAAGCGTAAGGGCAAAAACCTCTGGACTGCCAACGGCGGCGGAGACAAGGTAGTGATAAACAACGCCTACGATGAGGGTGATGAGGCTCGATTTGTGGCTGATACCATCGAAGAAAACGTCAGCTCGGGCAAGTTTAATTTCAGCGACCACGCTGTGCTTTACAGAATGAATGCCCAGTCCAACGCCATTGAAAGAACACTTGTAAAGGCGGGTATTCCTTACCGTATTATCGGCGGCAACCGCTTCTATGACAGACTTGAAATCAAGGACGCCATTTCCTATCTTACCGTACTCAATAATCCGGGCGACAACATCCGTCTCAGACGTATTGTAAACGTACCCAAGAGGGGAATAGGCGACACAACAATCAATAAGGCATCTGAAATTGCTACGGGGCTCGGAGTTACTCTTTTTGACGTGTTCAGCCACGCCGACGAGTATGAATCACTCAGAAGAAGCGCAAAGAAGCTTCAGGAATTCTGTGAGCTTATAGAGGGTTTAAGGCAGTACGTTGATAAAATTTCCCTTGAGGACCTTTTCAAAAAGGTGCTTGAAAGAACAGAATATATTCCACATCTTCGTCTCGATAAGGAAAAGGGTGCGGAAAGAGAAGAAAACATCAACGAGCTTATCTCCAACCTTATGACCTACGAGAAGGAAAACGAGGAGGCAACCCTTTCAGGCTTCCTTGAGGAAGTTGCTCTTATGACCGACATTGATAATTACAATGCACAGACCGATGCTGTCGTACTTATGACAATCCACTCGGCAAAGGGACTTGAATTCCCCGTTGTATTTATCCCCGGCATGGAGGAGGGCATCTTCCCCGGTGTACAGAGTATGTACTCCACAGAGGATATCGAGGAGGAACGCCGCCTTGCTTATGTAGGTATCACAAGAGCGAAGAAGAACCTTTATCTTTCCCACGCTCAGACGAGAATGCTTTTCGGTACCACGTCGAGAAATATCCCCTCAAGATTTATAGTTGAAATTCCCGATGCCTTAACCGAAAAAACGGGCAGAACACAAAGCTCAAGAATGTCCTTCGAGCAGCTTGTAAGAGGGGATTACGAGAGAGAGGATTCCCGTCAGGTTTATTCGGGCAACGGATATCTTTCAAAGCAGAGAGCGGCAGTAAAGATTGCCGCACAAACACCGAAGGTATCCTTCAGTGCAGGCGACAGCGTAAGGCACAAGGTCTTCGGCAAGGGTGTAATTGTTTCATCAAAGCCTATGGGCAACGACTCTATGCTTGAAATCGCCTTTGAAACTGCAGGCACAAAGAAGCTTATGGCAAATTACGCTAAATTAGAGAAAATATAACCCCGTAGGGACCGACGTCCTCGGCGGTCCGCTGAAAAAGCAAAAAAAGGAAGGTATACTATGCTTTTATATAACGTAAAAAATTACGGCGCACTTGCTGACGGCACAACCGATGACGGCTGTGCAATACAGAAGGCAATAGACGAATGTGCAAAAAACGGCGGCGGTACTGTTGTTCTTGAAAGCGGCAGCTACTACAGCCATTCAATTCAGCTTCGTGAAAATGTTGAGCTTTACCTTCAGAAGGGTACAACCCTTAAAGCGAGTGCCGATATCAATTCTTATATAAGACCCTGCGAAACAATCAACGACCCTAAAACCGCCCTTGTGGGTAACCCCGTAACGGGCAAGCCCTCCTTTGCCTTTATCTACGGCTACAAGGCACACGGTGCGACCATCAGCGGTGAGGGTGTTATTGATGCCAACTGCTATGCCTTTGTTGAAAGAAAGGATCAGTATTACGTAACGGGCAATTTCTATCCCCGCCCGACAACGATCTACATCGAAAACAGTAACCACATCACGGTAAAGGATGTCACAATCAAGGATGCTCCCTTCTGGACACTTCATCCTGCAGGCTGTGATGATGTGCTTATTCAGAACATCCGTATTCTCAACCCTCTTGACGTTGCAAACAGTGACGGTATTGACCCCGACCACTGCTCAAACGTACGCATTATCGGTTGCCATGTAACCTGCGCCGATGACTGCATCTGTCTCAAGGCGTCAAAGGGTAACAGTGAATACGGCCCCACGGAAAACGTAATCATCAGCGGCTGTACTCTTACCTCGACCTCAGCGGCAATCAAAATCGGTACTGAGGGTGTGGGAGATTTCCGTAATGTTATTGTTGATTCCTGCGTGATTTCAAATTCAAACAGAGGACTTTCCATACAGATTCGTGACGGCGGCAATGTTGAAAATGTTTCTTACAGTAATATCATCATCGAAACAAGACGCTTCTGTCCCGATTGGTGGGGCAGTGCAGAGCCTATTGCAATCACCGCCTTCCGCCGTGATACCAACACCAAGTGCGGACATATTAAGAATGTGCGCTTCTTCAATGTTACCTGCAAGGGTGAAAACGGTGTGCTTGTTCACGGCACAGAGGATAATATGATTGAGAATGTCACCTTTGAGAATGTGAGTGTTGAGCTTACAAAGACCTCTAAGTGGAATTGCGGTATTTATGACCTTCGCCCGGGTATTGATGTTGGCATCGAGGAAAGCAAAAACTCCTGCTTTCATATAAAGAACGCTGAAAATGTCACAATCGAAAAGAGCAAGGCATTTTTCGGTGCTCTGTGCGACAGCTACGCTCACGGACTTTATGCCGAAAATGTCAAGGGTCTTGAGCTTATCCGATTTGAAAGTGCTTCAGCCTCAGAAAAGTACGAAAACAATAAAATTATATAAGAAAAAACGCAAAAACCCTTTACAGTTTTGAATATATTTAGTAAAATGTATATAATTGAATAATATACGGAGGGAACTCACTATGCAGAGTAAATATAAAAGAATTCTTCTTAAGCTCAGCGGAGAGGTTCTTGCAGGTGAAGCAGGCAAAGGTCTTGATTTCGACACCGTAACAACCGTCTGCAAGGTAGTTAAGGAATGTGTCGATATGGGTACTCAGGTCGGTATCGTTGTGGGCGGCGGCAACTTCTGGCGCGGACGCTCAAGCGGTGAAATGGACAGACCCAGAGCAGACCAGATGGGAATGCTTGCAACGGCAATCAACTCTCTTGCCTTGCAGGATACACTCATTCAGATCGGTGTTGACACTAAGGTGCTCACAGCGCTTCAGATGCCTCAGGTTGCTGAAATTTTCACAAAATCCAAGGCTGTTGAATATCTTGAGGCAGGCAAAGCCGTAATTTTCGGTTGCGGAACGGGCAACCCCTTCTTCTCAACTGATACTGCAGCGGCACTCAGAGCTGCTGAAATTGATGCAGAAATCATCTTCAAGGCAACCAATGTTGACGGTGTATACGACAAAGACCCCAACAAGTTCCCTGATGCGGTAAAATATGATGAGCTTACTCATTCAGAAGTGCTTTCAAAGGGACTCAAGGTTATGGACAGTACAGCCGCATCACTTTGCAGGGACAACAATATTTCTATCCTTGTTTTCAATCTTGATGATCCTCAGAACATTGTAAGAGCACTTAAGGGCGAAAACATCGGTACCGTTGTAAAAGAATAATCAAAAGAAAAAAATACATAGAAAAGAGGACTAAATAATGAAGACAGTATTTGAAACCGCAAAAACCAAGATGGGCAAAACTATCAACGCCCTTCAGACAGAATATGGTACAATCCGTGCAGGCAGAGCAAACCCGCAGATTCTTGACAAGGTAACGGTTGACTATTACGGCTCAATGACACCTATCAATCAGCTCGCTTCCGTTTCTGCTACAGAGGCAAGAGTGCTTACAATTCAGCCCTGGGATAAGTCAGTGCTCAAGGCGATCGAAAAGGCGATTCAGACCTCAGATATCGGAATCAATCCTCAGAATGACGGCTCCGTTATCAGACTTACCTTCCCGCCTCTCACAGAGGACAGACGTAAGGACCTCGTTAAGGACATTCAGAAGATTGCCGAAAACTCAAAGGTTGCAGCCCGTTCAATCCGCCGTGACTGCATCGAAAAGCTCAAGGCTATGAAGAAGGCATCCGAAATCACAGAGGACGACCTTAAGGACGGCGAAAAGGAAATCCAGAAGATTACCGATAACGCAATCAAGGATATCGACACGATTTCCGAAGCAAAGCAAAAGGAAATTATGGAAATCTAACTTAACAAAACAAAAGAGGACTGTTATCCCAACAGTCCCTTTTTGCCTATTATAAATGGATTTAAGGAGAGCGGAAATGGAAAAGAAATTCGAAAATCTCCCCACGCATATAGCCATAATTATGGACGGAAACGGACGTTGGGCAAAGCAGAGAGGTCTTCCGCGTACCGAGGGACATAAGGTTGGTGCAGAGGTTTTCAGAAACATTTGCGAGTACTGCACCGAAATCGGCGTAAAGCACGTTACCTTCTATGCCTTTTCAACAGAAAACTGGAAGCGCTCAAAAATGGAGGTTACCGCCATAATGAACCTTTTCAGGCATTATCTTGAGGAGATGCAGGAAAGGTACCTCGAAAACGAAAAGGCGGGCTACAGAATCCGTTTTCTCGGCTCAAGAAAGGGTATGCCGAAGGACCTCGTAAAGCTTATGGATACTGTTGAAAAAAAGAGTGCGGACAAAACGAATATAAACATCAATCTTGCGGTCAATTACGGCGGCAGGGATGAAATCGTTCACTCGGTCAGAGCAATTGCCGAAAGAGTGAAGGCAGGTCAGCTATCTCCTGAGGATATTGACGAGACGATGATTTCCGATGGACTTTTCACCGCAGGTCAGCCTGATCCGGATCTGATTATCAGACCCAGCGGAGAATACAGACTTTCCAACTATCTTCTCTGGCAGAGTGCCTACGCAGAGCTTTATATCGATGACGTGCTCTGGCCCGATTATACACCTGCTGACCTTGACAGAGCTATTGAGGAATACGGCAGAAGAAACCGTCGCTTCGGCGGAGTGTGATTACAATGCGCAATTCGCAATTCGCAGAACCTCTCCGTCACCCTTCGGGTGCCTTCAGGAGAGGCAAGACTGAGGTTTTTTAAGGATGTTTATTGTTTCCGACTGCTCACAAAATCTACACCAATGAATCAAAACAAACACGAAAGGTAAAAAATTAAAATGGAAAAGACAGAGAAAAAACAAGTTTTCAAAAAAGACAGAACAATATCATTCGCAATAATTGTTGTTGCTCTTGCAGGCTTTCTTACTGCAGTGGTTTTCAACGTTCAGCCTGTAATTACGGTTATCCTTGCCGCTCTTGCGGCAACTGCAACCTTTGAGATAATCAGAGCAGTAGGCGGTAAAAGCAAGCTTCTTTTCACCGTTGCCTGCACAGTAAGCCTTTTTACCGTGCTTGCTCAGGGCTTCAATATAGCCTTGCCTTCAACAGAAGCTCTTTACGGCATTTATGTGCTTTTACTTATGACACTTATGGTGTTCTTCCATAAGGATATTCTTTTCGCACACACCTCGGCCGCCTTTTTAGCATCTGTGGCACTTCCCTTCGCTTTCTCCTGCTTCTTAAGGCTCAATAACGTAGGCGGCTGGTTTCCCGGCTTCACCCACGAGGAGGGCGTTTACTTTGTCGGTCTTGCCTTTTCCTGTTCATGGTTTACGGACACCTTTGCATATATAGTCGGTGTTAAGTTCGGCAAGCATAAGATGGCTCCCGTTTTAAGCCCGAAAAAGTCGATTGAGGGTGCTATAGGCGGCGTTGTTATCACTTCCCTTTTCAACGTACTCATCCTTTATCTTTTCACAATCGGCTGCAAAAATCTTTACGATTACACAATCTTCGGCGAGAGTGCAACGAAGTATCTTATAATCATTCCCATTTCAATGGTGCTTTCACTTGTAAGTATGCTCGGAGACCTTTCAGCTTCTGCAATCAAGCGTAACTTCGGCATCAAGGATTACAGCCAGCTTATCCCCGGTCACGGCGGCATTATGGATCGCTTTGACAGCTGTATTTTCGTTGCCCCCGCACTTTACTGCATCCTTAAGCTCGCATCCGAGTATATAGCTTAAGGCAGATTTTAACTGACGGTAATATCATCTCTGAAAGGAGCTTTTTATGACTGAAAAACTTACAATTTTAGGCTCTACCGGCTCGATCGGTACTCAGGCGCTTGACGTTGTGGATATGAGAGACTACGAGGTTGTGGCTCTTACTGCAGACAGTAACTATAAGCTTCTTGAGCAGCAGATAAGAAAATATAAGCCGAAATATGCGGCTCTTTCAAATGAGGAAGCGGCAAAAACACTGCGTACTCTCGTAGCCGACACCGACACGAAGGTGCTTTCGGGCAAGGAGGGTATAATTGAGTGCGCCGCCGCAGGAGAAAGTGACACTGTTCTTAACTCCATAGTCGGTATAGCGGGTCTTGCTCCTACGGTTGCCGCTATTGACGCAGGCAGAAATATTGCTCTTGCCAATAAGGAAACCCTTGTAGCCGGCGGCAAAATCGTTATGGATAAGGCGAAGGAAAAGGGAATAGCCATCCTTCCCGTTGACAGTGAGCACAGTGCAATTTTTCAGAGCCTTCAGGGTATGAATAAAAAGGATGAGCTTAAGTCAATCATATTAACAGCCTCGGGCGGTCCTTTCTTCGGAAAAACAAGAGAAGAGCTTAAAAGCGTCACCGTAGCTCAGGCTCTTAAGCACCCCAACTGGGAGATGGGTGCAAAAATCACCGTTGACAGTGCATCAATGATGAATAAAGGCCTTGAGCTTATCGAGGCGGTATGGCTCTTTGATGTTGATCCCGACAAGGTGGATATAGTTGTTCACCGTGAGAGCATAATTCACTCCCTTATCGAATATAATGATAATTCGGTAATAGCTCAGCTCGGTGTACCCGATATGAGAATTCCCATACAGTA
>JAZULG010000082.1:0-6326 GCA_045603005.1 Acutalibacteraceae bacterium | reverse complement strand
AACACCCCATGCGCTGAGCTTCTTTATATCCTCATATTCGTTAACTGTCCATGTGTTTATCTCACAGCCGGCTTCGTGCATTTCCTTTACTGTTTCCTCACTTAAGGAGACATGCCAGGGATGGCAGCACTGCACATTTCTTTCGGCGGTATACTTGCCGAAATCGTAAAGCCAGTCACCTGTAAGGAAGCCTCTCTTTATTTCGGGTGCTATTTCCTCGCAACGCTTTACTGTGAAGTGGTTGAAGGATGAGAAGATAATTTTATCGGAAAGACCGAATTCTCTTACCATATCAATTACTCTCTGCTCGATGGTGTGATATTCGTATACGCCTGTTTTAAGCTCGATGTTTGTGATGATGGGAGTATCCTTAACAAGCTCAAAGTATTCTCTGAGAGTAGGAATACCGCAGAAGCCGTATACACCTCTGAAGGTGGCGGAGGCATCGAATTTGCGAAGCTCCTCAAGTGTCATATCCTTGACGAGGCCTTCACCGTCGCAAGTACGCTTTATATCCTCATCGTGGATAATAACAATTTCGTTATCCTTTGTGAGATGTACGTCAAGCTCGATGCCGTCAACACCGATTTCAACTGCCTTTTCGAAGGCAAGCATTGTATTTTCGGGATATTTTCCGCTGAAGCCTCTGTGGGCAAAAATCTTTGACATAGTGTAATCGCTCCTTTATTTTATGTTGTAGTATTCGGAGCGGACACGGCAAGCCGTGTCCCTACCGTAAGTTATTTATTCGGGTTACATATCGAACAAGCTCATCTGTCTTGTTTCGGGAAGGTCTCTGAAGGCACCTACCTGACGAAGAGCATCGATAACTGCACTTGAGGCTGATGCCTTCTGTGCAAAGTCGTCTATCGAAACGAATTCGGAATTGCCTTCTCTTGCCTGAGCAAGAGCAATAGCCGCATTTTCGCCGACGCCTGCAAGAGCACCGAAGGGCATACGGATTTTTCCGTCCTCGATTTCATAGGTTGAAGCGGTGGATTTATAAATGTCAACAGGAAGGAATTCCACTCCTCTCGCCATCATTTCGTTAACAACCTGAAGAGTGGGAAACATATTAAGCTCCTTAGGCTGAGCATCCTTACCCTTGATTTTTATATCAGCCATTCTGCGCTTGACCGCATCTCTGCCCTGAAGCACCGTTGTCGCCTCGAGGTCACCGCCTCGTACGGTCATAAATGCTGCATAATATTCAAGAGGATAGTAAATCTTGTACCAGCCGAGTCTGAGTGCCGCACTTACGTATGCCGCCGCATGAGCCTTCGGGAACATATACTTGATTTTCATGCAGGAGTCAATGTACCACTGCTCAACACCGTTTTCCTTCATTGTGTTGATGTGCTCCTCGGTGAGAAGCTTTGTGGCATTACCCTTACGTACGATTTCCATAATCTTAAAGGCAACACTGGGCTCAACACCCTTATGCATAAGGTAAACCATTATATTATCTCGGGTACCGATAACCTCGGAAATGGTACAGATACCGTCCTTGATAAGGTCCTGAGCGTTACCGAGCCATACGTCGGTACCGTGGGAAAGACCCGAAACCTGAAGAAGGTCGGAGAAATTCTTGGGCTGAGCATCAAGAAGCATCTGTATAACGAAGGGAGTGCCCATTTCGGGGATGGAAAGAGTACCCGTGGGGCAATCAATATCCTCAGCGGTTACACCTAAGGGCTCGGGGCTTAAAATAAGCTCATACACCTTCGGGTCACAGATATCTGTATCCATGGGAGGTATTCCCGTAAGGTCCTCAAGGTGCTTATAAAGTGAGGGAACATCATGACCCAGATTATCAAGCTTAAGAATTGTATCGTGAAGAGCGTGGAAGTCAAAGTGGGTAGTTGTATTGTCACTCTTGATATCATCAGCGGGATGCTGAACAGGAGTGAAGTCGGAAAACTCAAACTCACTGGGTACAACAACCATACCGCCCGGGTGCTGACCTGTTGTTCTCTTTACACCGGTACAGCCTCTTGTGAGCCTGTCCTCTTCGGCTCTTGAAACAACTATGTTTCTTTCCTGAAGGTACTTTTTAACGTAACCGTAAGCCGTTTTATCGGCAACAGAAGCAATAGTACCCGCCTTGAAAACGTAACCGTCACCGAAAAGAGTTTCGGTATAACGGTGAGCTCTTGACTGATACTCACCCGAGAAGTTAAGGTCGATATCAGGGCTCTTGTCGCCCTTGAAGCCAAGGAAGGTTTCGAAGGGAATATCGTGGCCGTCACGTACCATAGGTGTGCCGCATTCGGGGCAGTCAAGAGGCGGAAGGTCGTAGCCTGAGCCTACCTCACCCTTGAGGAAAAACTTACTGTATTTACAATTGGGGCATCTGTAATGGGGTGCAAGAGGATTAACCTCCGAAATACCCGAGGCATTGGCAACGTAGGATGAGCCTACCGAGCCTCGTGAGCCTACAAGATAACCGTGCTCCTCGGAGTTTTTAACAAGCTTCTGGGCAATCATATAAAGAACGCCGAAGCCGTGTTTTATAATTGAAGTAAGCTCCTTTTCAAGCCTTTTCGCAACGTATTCGGGTACCGGGTCACCAAACTGAGCCTTCGCCTTTTCCCAGCAGAGCCTTGTAAGCTCTTCGTCTGCGCCGTCAAGGTGGGGGGGATAATTGCCCGAGGGAATGGGTATGATTTTTTCAATCATATCCGCAATTTTGTTTGTGTTTGTGATAACGATTTCTCTCGCAGTCTCTTCGCCGAGATAGTCAAACTCGGCAAGCATTTCCTCTGTGTTTCTGAAATAAAGAGGTGCCTGATTGTCTGCATCGGGGAAGCCCTGACCTGCCATAAGGATAGCTCTGTATTTTGCATCACCCGGGTCAATGAAATGTACGTCGCAGGTAGCAACGGTCATTTTGCCCAGTGCATCAGCAACATGGATAACCTTACGGTTGAAGTTCTGAATATCCTCCTTGCTCTTTACACCCGGGAACTTTTCGGAGCGGATCATATATTCATTATTGCCGCAGGGCTGAACCTCAAGATAGTCATAGAAGGACGCAAGCTTAAGAATTTCTTCGTCGCTCTTACCTTCGGCAATAGCTCTGTATACCTCACCCGCTTCACAGGCAGAGCCGATGATAAGTCCCTCTCTGTGCTTTATAAGCTCACTTTTGGGAATTATGGGTCTGCGGTGGAAATATTTGAGATTTGAAAGCGAAATAAGCTTATAGAGATTTTTGAGACCTGCAAGATTACGCACAAGTATAATCTGATGGAAATACTTGTTCTTTGCCTTTTTCCAGTCCTCAAAGCTTATATCGGTATCATCCATAAAGTAGGCTTCCATACCGTAAATTATCTTTATCTTACCTCCTGCCGCTTTTACAGCCTCGGGATAAGCCTGAACAACACCGTGATCCGTAATCGCAATCGCCTTGTGCCCCCAATCGATAGCGCGCTTGACAAGGAACTTCGCATCGGTAAGACCGTCCATCATAGACATTTTGGTGTGAAGGTGAAGCTCTACTCTCTTTTCTTCCGCATCGTCGGTCTTGGGTATTTTGTCAACAAGGCTGATTGCTCTGGGTGAAAGCACATTTTCACCTGAGAATTTATCAAAAGCAAGGTCACCACGGAGCATAACCGTTACGCCGTCCTTGACCTTTGCGAGAATGGTTTCACAGTTTTCCTTTCTTTCAAAAACCTTGCAGGTGTAGGAATATGTGCCGTCAGTGATGTTGAAGGTGATGATATTACTTCTACCGTCTCTTGTTTCTCTGCTTTCAAAGCCGAAAACATCACCCCATACAACACAGGAGCCGTCCTCGGGAGTTATATCGATAAGCTTAACGGGATTTTTCGTTATTTTATTGCCGTATATGGGCTTTGCGGTTTCAAGGTAAAGAGGTATACCCTCAACAATTTTATGCTCCTTCGGCTTGGGTGCTGAAATCATAGCAGGATCAAAGCCCTTGGCTACAAGATTTTCCTCCTCTGCCTTTTTGTGGAAGGACTCAATCTGCTCGTCGCTCATTGTAAGCTCCGTTGTGCCGCAGAATTCAACCTTTACATTTCTTCCGAAGCGCTTAAGGATAAGCCTTTCCATAAATTCAGACGCACCGACACCCTTGAGGATGTCACCACCGCCGTGGAACAGCTCAACACGAAGCACCTTACCGTCAAACACAGCACTGCTATCAGCAAAAAATCCGTTGGTAGCGGCAATTGCAAGGTTTGCTTCGTCGACAAGAGTACCGAAATAAGCCTCACTGAAAATCTCAGCAGGCATTTTCGGAAAAACCGTTACACTGTTTACAGAAAGTCGGTCTCTGAGAATTTCCTCCGCTTTGAGCAATATTTTATATGTTACAATAACGGGAAAAAAAGCATCAATTTCGATGCTCTTTTTTTCCATTGATATTCTTACATTTTCAATCTGTGCATCTTGGAACACCTCGTGCAGCCTTTCATCCTGAAAAGTGCCGAAGAGCTCCTCAAACCTGTTATTCATTTAAATTCTCCGTAATATTATAAAAGTTCTATTTCTTTAAAAAGCTCCTCAACAATATCCGCTTCCTGAACCTTGCGCAGCACCTCACCCTTACGGAAGATAACCGCACAGCCGTCACCGCCTGCGATACCGATATCAGCCTCTCTTGCTTCACCGGGGCCGTTTACCACACAGCCCATTACCGCAACGGTAATGCTCTTGTTTACATCTCTGAGCCTTTCCTCAACCTCTTTTGCAAGAGAAATAAGGTCAATTTTAGTTCTGCCGCAGGTAGGGCAGGAAACAAGCTTCGGGCTTTCATTATCAAAGCCGATCGCCCTGAGGATATCCTTACCTGCATAGACCTCCTTTACGGGGTCATCGGTAAGTGAAACCCTGATAGTATCTCCTATTCCTCTTGTGAGAAGTGAGCCTATGCCGACAGAGGATTTTATAAGACCCATTCTTTCGGTACCGGACTCGGTAACACCGAGATGTAAGGGGTAGCTGCACATTGAAGCCACTCTTTCGTAGGCGGCAATCATATTTATTACGTCCGAGGACTTAATTGATATCACTATATCGTCAAAATCGTATTTTTCTAAAAGGCGTACGTGATACATAGCACTTTCAGCCATAGCCTCAGGTGTCGGTCCTCCGAAGCGGGCAAGAATTTCTTTTTCAACTGAGCCTGAGTTTACGCCTATTCTTATGGGTACATTATGTAAGCGGCACTTATCGGCAACCGCTTTCACATTTTCGTCAGCGCCGATGTTGCCCGGATTGATACGTACCTTGTCAACACCTGCATCAATGCTCATAAGTGCTAATTTGTGATTGAAATGTATATCTGCAACAACAGGTACGGTGAGGGCATTTTTGAGAGCGGCTACTGTTTTTACCGCCTCCTCATCAGGCACTGCAACACGGATAATCTCACAGCCCGCCTGCTGTAATCTGAGCGCCTGCTGAACATTACCATCTATATCGTGAGCGGGTATATTGAGCATTGACTGAACGGTTATTTTGCTGTCACCGCCAATATAAATATTACCAACCTTAACCTTTTTGCTTTCTCTTTTCATACATAGCACCCCTATGGGAAAATATTAATAAAATCCGATTCCGGAAATCCATTTATAAATGTCACTGAAGGATATAACCGCCATAAATATCAGAAGAAGTACAAGTCCCGCCGCGTGAATCCACGATGCATATTTCTGCGGTATGGGCTTTCTGACTATAAGCTCTATAAACATAAAGAACAGATGTCCGCCGTCAAGAGCAGGTACGGGAAGAAGATTGAAAAGACCGATGTTTATTGTGATCATTGCCATTATCATAAACAGACTTGTCCAGTCGGCTGAGACTACGCTTTCCTCTGCTATATCGGTAATGACAGATACAGTACCGATAGGACCTGCAAGATCGTTAAGACCGTACTGACCTCTTATAAGGTCAAAAAGTGAAAGGTACACCATTCTGCCCATTGAAAGTGAATATCTGAAGGCTATTTCCACAACATTGAGCACATTCTTTTCTTCACCTAAAATGATGAAATCCCACACGGTCACCGTCATAAACTCAACGTCACTGAAGGAGATTTCCTCATCTCCTCTTTTAACGGTCAGATCGTAGGTGTAATCCGTATCAGCCTGAATTGCCGCCATAAGCTCTTCTCCGTTTGCTACGGAAGTACCGTTGACGGAAACAATCACGTCGCCGTCCTCTAAGCCTGCCTTTTTAAGCTTTGCAGAAACGGAAGCTATGGAGCAATCGGGTGAATAGTTGAAATTTCCGCTTGTTCTTTTTGCAAAGGGTACACCGTCAAGCTCAACCTTCTCTCCGTCACGCTTTAC
>JAZULG010000081.1:0-14669 GCA_045603005.1 Acutalibacteraceae bacterium | reverse complement strand
ATACGAAAACGGTAAAATATATATCAATGACCCTAACAGCTTTGAGAACTCAGAAAAAGGCTGGGACTATGAGCGCATAGCACCGCAGATAAAAAATCTTTGGGTATGCTCGGTTTAAAATAAAAAAAGCAGGTACAATCGTACCTGCTTTTCCTGATTACTGATTACTCATCTTAAGTTGCCGCACAGCAGCTCAAGATATCCCTCTATATCAAACTCATCGAGTCCGCTGTCCTTCTTAAGGTAAAGGGGATGATGAGGGTGACCTTTTTTCGAAATTGCACCGGAGGAATACCATTTTGAATTATACTTCATTGAAATATCAACCATTTCACGAAGGCAGTCCTTGAGATAGGGTCGCATTTCAACAATAGTACCCCAGGCAGCCCATACAGATGGCTTTTCCTTTTCATAAAGTGAAAGTATATACTCAAAGGCCTTCATATTTTCTCTGTGCAGAGCTTCGTTGAGCTCCTCATCCATATCCTCGGGCTTAGTTGCTCTCTGAGCATAGACGTTGAACATAATAAAGCTGTCATAACCGTTGTGAAGTGCAATTCTCTCAACGGATTTCAGCGTGTTGTCAAGGTCGTTGGGAGCGGCCGTTGAAGGGTTTATTCCGATGCAGATAAGAGGATTCTTTCCGACAGTACCGAGTATGTAACGGTATTCTCCGTAGTGATTGGGTACGTAAAGCCAATCCTCAACGTTATATTCTATGTGATTTTGTATTTTGCTATCCTCAAGAGCCTCGTAAAACTCCTTGATTTCAACGAGCTGACTCTGACTTTTAGGTATATGCATGCTTTCACTTCCTTTTGCTGATTATATCAATTAAGGGGATATTTTGTCAACCTTGACACAAAAGAGTATTTCATATATAATATTATAGAAATATAATGCTAACAGGGAGGTTTAATATGGCAGAAGGAAAAATCAACAGTCCGCTTCTCAGAGACAGCTGGTTTGATAATGTCAAGGCTTTTCTCATAATCTGCGTTTTTGTGGGTCATCTTGCCAACGGACTTTTCAGTACGAGTAATTGGTGGGTTGTTGCCCTGCAGAATTTCATCTATGTTTTCCATATGCCTGCGTTTATGATTGTATCTGGCAGATTTGCCAAAAAGAGAATCGATAAGGGGGACTGGCCTACAGTTATTTCGAAGATGGTTGTTCCGTACCTTATATTCCAGACGGCATTTCTTGTTCTTTATTCGGCTCTTGCGGCGACACCGTCAAAGTTCAATTACTTTAATCCGCTTTTCGGCCTGTGGTACTTTTTGAATGTGGCACTTTATTCTATAATTACAACCCATCTTAAAAAGCACGAATGGCTTTTCATTGCCTCTCTTGTTGCTGCAGTGGTGATAGGCTTTTTTGAAGCACCCCTCTACGGCGGCTTCCACAGAATCGTTGCCTTTTATCCCTTCTTCCTCTTCGGATATTACAGTGCGGGTATGAGCTTCGACTTCTGTAAAAAGCCGGGCTTCAGGGTGTGGAGCTACCTTACATTTTTTGTTATCGGTCTCTTTGTACTTTATAACTTCAAAAACGGAAATAAAGATATAAGCTGGAACCTTCTTTGCATGAATAAGAATTATGAGTACATTGCAAAGGCTATGAAGTGGAGTACTCTTGATACGGTTGCGCATACTGTTTTCAGGTATTTCATCGGATTTATAGGCTTCTTTATGGTGCTTGGTATGATGCCGACGAAGAAAACCTTCTTCTCTTATATCGGTAAGCATTCCGTTTACGTTTATGTGCTGCACTGTATGCTTATAGTAATACTCCGTGAGCTTGACGAGGACTATGACCTTCTGAGAGTACTCACAAACAAGTGGAGACTTCTCATCTATTGCTTCTCGGGCGTACCGCTTTCCTTTGTACTTGCAAGTAAGCCCGTCAGAAAGCTGACAAGGTGGTTTATAGCTCCCGATATTGATATTTCAAGAATGATGAAGCGCCTTGCGGGCGTTGAAGAAGAAAAGGAGGTAAAATAATGGCTGAAGTAAAAAGCCCTCTTCTTACAAAGAAGGAAAACAGAGATTATCTTTACGATAATATGAAGGCTTTTCTTATAATAAGTGTTGTTGTCGGTCATTTTGCTTCCGGCGGTACGGGTGCAGGCTTCGGAGTAGATGCCGAGCTGAAGACTCTTATCACGCTTCTCAAGAAATTCATCTATGTTTACCATATGCCCGTATTTATGATGGTATCGGGCAGATTTGCAAAGAGCAGAATCAATAATGACGATTGGCCGAAGGTTATCTCCAAGGTACTTGTGCCCTATATTTCAGCGCAGATACTTATGCTTCTTCTCTGCTGTATTGTCAAGGATGAAATCCTTTCAAAGAGCTTTTCCTTCCTTAATCCGCTTTACGGTATGTGGTATATGATGAATGTTGCGGTATACACGATATTTACCGCCAAGGTCAAGGATAAAAAATGGCTTTTCCCTGCATCACTGGTGGTTGCTCTCGGTGTCGGCTTCGGACTTTCAATACTCTGGGGCGGCTTCCACAGACTCGTATGCTACTATCCCTTCTTCCTTTTCGGCTATCTTACTGCAAACGTGAAGTTTGATATCTGTAAGAAGCCCTGGTTCAGAGTGCTTGCAGTAATAGCCTTTGCGGCACTTGCATACTACGTATTCACAAGAGGGCAGTACATCAATTACAGTCTTCTCAGCATAAACAAGAGCTACCTTTACATCTCAAAGGCTACAAAGACTCCTATTATGCGAGTATTTGTAAATGCAATAGGCAGATATATAATGGCATTCGTCTTCTTCTTCGTAATACTCGGCATTACACCGTCGAAAAAAACAATCTTCTCATATATCGGTCAGCACTCGGTTTATGTTTATATTCTTCATCTTTTCATCGTTATTGCTCTCAGAAACCTTGACACAGACTATAAGCTTCTCAAGCATATCAACACATGGTGGGAGCTTGCAATATACTTTGGTCTGACGGTAGTACTGTCATTCATTCTTGCAAGCAAACCCATAAGGATAATGGCAAGACCCTTCCTCGCTCCTGACTTTGACCTTAGTAGGGCGGCAAAAAAGCTTGTGGGCCTCGATAAAAAGGAAGAAGCTAAATAAAACTAAGGAAATCTGTCGGTTAACTCCGGCAGATTTTTTTACGTTGTGCTGCCGGTGGGGGAGCGGCCCGCCTGCGACGCCTGTGGCGTGCAGGCGTCGCATCTTCGCTGCGCTTCGCCGCGGCAGACAACCCCTTACGTGCTTGCCTGCGCCGCTCTCGTCAATATGCACAAAAGTACCCGTTTATTTTTTTCAATGTGGCTTTAACAAAAAATTAAAATTCACTTGATTTATTCTTTCCGATTAACTATAATAATACTGTGTAATTATAAGGGTGTGCTATGCCCTTTTACCGTGAAAGAATAAAAACCGTTATTCCGGTCAAAGCACAGGGAGGTCAGTTGTGTTCGGAAATAGCAGTTCTGTTCTTTCAACAAATTTAATATACGGAAGGCTCTGAGGAGCTTTTCGAATCCACTTTGTTTAAGGGGGAAAAAACAAACATGAAAAAGAATTTATTCAAGAAATCGATGTCAGTATTTTTATCAGTACTGATGCTTATGAGTTGTTGGGTATTTATGCCCGCAACCCACGAGCACTTAGAGGCAGAGGCTGCAGCTTCTGAATCTATAGAGGCATACAACCTGTCTCTTGTAAACGGTCTTACTGATATTAACACTGCAGTTACAACAATCTACGGTTCGTTCGAGCATGATAATGAGGACGATAGTAAAAACTACATTACCGGTGAGAACTATGCTAAGCATTATAAGAACGTTCTCTATTCACCTCAGGTTACACTGAGCTCAACACCGGCAGTAAGAATCGTTCCTTCAAAATGGAAGGACAACACTCCTGTTGATATTAAATATTGGTATGCACCGACAACAGTTCTTTATGACGGCATTACCAATCCTCAGTTTGGTATTATGCTTGAGGTTAACGCATCTAATAATATCAAAATTCGTTCAGCCAGTGGTTATATCTCCTCCGGAGCTAACGGTCTCACCTTTGCTACTACATATTGGAAGGCTCATGTTTCGGATAAACTGAAGCATATTTACCTTGTATCACATTCAGGTGCATCCGATGGCTTTACAACAAACGGTACTTGGGACAGTGTCTACGTCTGGACACACGATAGTGCTGGCGCTGACTGGTTCTTCGGTAATGACCTTGTATTCAGCGGTGCTATGTCCGACAGTGAGCTCCTGAGATCTATCACACCTGTGTTTGGCTTTGCAGGTCAGCAGGCAAGCGGTGATAGCCAGCATTTTGAAACAGGCACAGCTAACTTTGCTATCAATGTTATCAACTATGTTCCCGTCAGAAATGTAATGGAGAAGGTAAACACCCTTCTCAGCGAGATCAAAACAAATCCCGGTAAATATACACCCGCAAGCGTAAGAGCTTTCGTTAATATGTATAACACTGTTAAGAATGCTCATCCCAACAACCATGTTAACGCTTCAAAGAATGATCCCGCAGGTTATAATACTGCAGCAACAAATGCTATCAATGCATATAACAACTTCAGCCTTGCTGAGAGAAAGTACGAAGTAAACTATGAGAATTTATTCTCACTTACTGACTGGTACTATTCAGAGTCATCAAGAGATACTGATGCATATATCACCACAGACCTGAGCTCAAACTATACCAAGATATATAAGCCCTCCGGTGCAGGTGAATATACAACAGCTTCATCATATCCCAACGCACACAAGGCTTCTATGTATGCAATGGATATCGTCGGAGGCAAGGATTATACTATTGCTTTTGAGTCACAGAATTCAGGTAACATAGTTTCTGAAGTGTTTATGTTCTGGTACGATGCTAACGGTAACCCCGTGCAGAGCACAAAGAGCACAAATACCTTCGATAATCACAGCTTCGGCAGTGCAACAAACTGCACACTCAGCGTAACCTTCACTGCACCTGCAAATGCAGCAAAGGCAGAAATACGCTTTGATAACGACGGTTCTGACTATACAACCGCATACTTCAAAAATATCAGGGTTTATCCTGCAGAGCGTGCAGCAGCAGTTGATATGGAAAACTGGACCGCACGTCCCGCAAGAAAGGCAGGAACTTTTGGCGTTAATCTTCCTGTTGGTACTCAGCTTGACATTCCTGCAAGACCCAGATATGATTTCAACGGTTGGTATGTAGATGCTGACGGTAACGGAACAGTTACTTACAGTGAATATGTTACTGATGCAAACGGTGTTGTAACAAGATCAATCCGTCTTGATGAAGGCACAACCCTCTATGCAGACTGGGTAAGCAAGACTCTTGATATCGGCTACGATAACCTCTTCTCACTTTCAGATTGGGCGATGACAGACAGCGCAAAGGCCAATAACAACAGAGGCGAGGTAAACTATGACCTCGAAGCAGGTACAATTACCGTTAACTCAACAAAAGACGGCGAAGAGTATACAACATACAGTTCATCCGGAAATCACTATCAGATAGCTGTAAAGCCCGGCACAGAATATGTCTTTGAAGCTGATATGGATATCAACGATGGTGGATATACAGGTCAGATGTTCGTATTCTTCTACAATGCATCAGGCGCAGGTGTACCGGGTGCAATCTATAACGGTACAGCACAGGAAGCTACTCACATCGGTATCTATCCTAATAAAGACGGTACATATAGTATTACTTTTACAACTGCTGCAGATTGCACAAAGATGGCTTTCCGTGTTGGTGCAACACAGGCAGGTGCAACAGCAACCTATTCTAATATCGGCCTTTATGAGAAGGATGCATACGATGCATATGCAAAGGATTATGTCAGAGTTCGTGAACCCTTCAAGGTTGGCGATGTAAAGACCTTTATCACTCCTGCAAGAGAAGGATATGTCTTCGACGGTTGGGTAAAGGCTGACGGAACACCTATCACATCAACTGAAGGCCTTTCAGCAAGTGAAACAGTTTATGCTACATGGACAATTCTCTACACAGTTACATTCTATAACGGTGACGGTACAGTTCTTGATACCGCTCAGGTCAAGGCAGGAGAAGCTCTTGCAGCTGATCAGTATCCTCTTGCAGTTCCCACCAAGGAATCAGATGCTAACGGCTCGTATGAGTTTGAAAGCTGGAGTGAAGTTCCTGCTGCAATCAACGGTAATGTAAGCGTAACTCCCAACTTCAAGCAGATCAAGCATGAAAATCTCACATATTATGAAGATACAGAATCAACCTGTGAAGCATATGCTAAGGTTCAGATCTACTGCGATTGCGGTTATTACTTCGGCGTTGTTGATTACGATCCCTCAATCGACCCCGATGCAGAATCACATAAGGCATGGTTACCCAAGGGTCACGAATTCACCGACCTTTCCCTTATCCTTCAGGATGGTACTGCAACAGATACACATCACCTTGTAACCTGCGTAAGATACGGCAAGGGCGGTTGTACTGCTACAACAGAAGTTGAGCACACCTTCACTGCATATAAGACAGAGGGTGCAGATTGTGTTACTCAGGGTACAGTATACTTAAGATGTGCTTGTCTTGTTGAAAAGACAGAGCTCGGTGCTATCGATCCTGACGGACATAAGTACGACCTTACAGCAGGCACCTCCAACGGTGACGGTAAGACTCATACAGTTGTCTGTGAAAACGATTCAACTCACACCAAGAATGTTAACTGTTCAGACTATACAAAGGATTGTAAGTGTGACATCTGCGGTCAGGAGCTTATTCACGTTTACGACCAGAAGACAAAGACAAACCTTAAGACTGCCGCTGATTGCTACAACGACGCAGTTTACTACTTAACATGTAAGTGCGGTAAGGCATCAGCTACAGAAACATGGATAGATACAGGTTCAAAGCTTAGCCACAACTGGACAAACACCAAGACATACCTTGTCTCAGCTGCTGACTGTGAAAACGATGCAGTTTACAATAAGGAATGCTCACTTTGTAATGCTAAGTCCGAGGAAACATGGACAGATGCAGGCTCAAAGACAGGCCACAACTACAACGGTACAGTACGTAACAATAACAACGGTACACATTCATATCTTTGCGCAAACTCCTGCGGTACATACGGCTACAACGGTGTGAAGGAAGCTTCAACAGGTTGTACCTATGGCGCATGGTCAAAGACAGAAGCTGACAACCATACAAAGACATGCTCCGAGTGCGGATACTCAGTAACAGAAGACCACAGCTGGTCAAAGTGGACAACAGTTGACGGTGCTACTGCTGATGCAGTTGCACAGCACAAGCATTCATGTAATGTCTGCGGCAGAGAAGAAACAACCGGTTGCGACTACGAAGTAACATCTTCACCCGCAACATGTACTGCTCCTCAGGTTTACACATACACCTGTAAGGATTGCGGTCACGTATACACTGCAATCGGAACCGAAGCAACAGGCCACACCTACACAGGCGCTGTACACAGCCTCGGTAACGGCAAGCATAACTATAGCTGTGCAAACGGCTGCGGCACCTACGGTGTTGGTGCAAACGAAGGCGAATCAGTAGATTGTAGCTACAGCTACACAAACAGTGCAGACGGCAAGCACATAGCAAAGTGTGCAGCTTGCTCATATGCATTTGAAGAAAAATGCTCAGGCGGCGAAGCAACATGTACTGCTCCTGCAACCTGCGGAAAGTGTAAGACCTCCTATGGCACAACAGTACCTCACTCCTTCAAGGGTGCAGCTGTTCAGCTTGAAGGCGACTTCCACGCATACCTCTGCGAATTCTGCGGTGACAGCACCGGTATCTCCGGTGTAGGCGCTAACATAGGCGGCAAAGAAGCTTGCTCAGGCGGCAAGGCAACCTGTTCAGCTCTTGCAGTCTGCGAGAAGTGCTCAGACGAGTACGGCTCAATCGATGCGAATGCTCACAAGTGGGGCGCATGGACAAACATAGTAGGCGAAGAGAAGCACACACGTGCTTGTCAGTACGATGCAACACACGTTCAGACCGAAAAGTGCTACAGCACATCTCCCGCAGTAGCATCTCCCGACTGTAACACAGAAGGCTTCACTCTTAACACCTGTGAAGATTGCGGTCATACATGGAAGACAGAACCCATTGCTGCTCTCGGCCACAACTGGGGCGCATGGACAAATAACGGCGACGGTACACACACAAGAGTCTGTGTACGCAACTGCGGATACAGCGACAGCACTGAAACTGTAAGCTGCACAAAGGAAAATGCAAAGGCAGACGTAAAAGAACCCACATGTCTCGATGGTGGTTATACAACATACACCTGTAACGATTGCGGCTACGTATGGACTGCTGATCCTACAGACGCTAAGGGTCACAGCTACGCCGGCAAGTCAAAGATCAAGACTGGCGCATATCTCAGAAGCGAGAAGGACTGTGTAACAGATCTTACCTATTGGTACCGCTGCGACAGATGTGAAGTAAGTGCAGAAACCGAAAAGGATAAGTATAACGAAGCAGATCTCTTCTGGGTAAGCGAAACCGCAACAGGACACAGCTTTACCGCAGAGATAGTAGACGAGGCTTACCTCAAGACTGCCTCAACATGTACAACAAAGGCTGTTTACTATAAGGCATGTTCAGCTTGTAAGCTTACAAGTGCTGGAACAGAAGAGGAAAGCACCTTTGAATACGGTACAATCAAGGGCCATACATGGGTAGAGCCCGCAGAAGATGACCTTGCAGAATTCCTTGCAACACCTTCTGACTGTATCACAGATGCAACATACTACTATGTATGTGATGTCTGCGGCATTTCCTCAGAGGCTACAGACGGCAAAACATGGACAGATGTGGACAGCAAGTCAGGTCATAGCTTCGACTATGAAGGCGGCTACACAGCAGGCGTTAAGGCTGACTGTGATAACGACGGTATGGTTGAGCATTATACCTGTGAAACCTGCGGTAAGCACTTCACAGATAAGGCAGCTACAACCGAAATTCTTGCAAGCAAGCTTGTAATTGCTAAGCTTGGCCACGATTACAAGAGCGTTTCCGCTAAGGAAGCTACCTGTGAAGAGGGCGGCTATACAAAGCATATGCAGTGTCAGCGTGAAGGCTGCGGCAAGAGAAACAACGATTACAAGGAAATCGCTGCTAAGGGTCACGATTTCAAGGCAGAAAACGGCTATTATACCGATACAGCAATCGGCTACCATGCATACAAGTGTTCAAACTGTGCAGCATACGGTGTTGAGGGCGTTAAGTATTCAGCAGAGTATGACGGAATGGATTGGATAGTTAAGGGCGGCATCAAGTGTGAATTCACCGGTGAATATGTAAACTATACAGATGAAAACGGTATCCACAGCCATAAGCTTATCTGCGTATGCGGTAACGAATCAAGTGAAGTTTGTGAAGACGCAGCTCCCGAGCACATTGCTCCCACATGTACAGAGGCAGGCTACTACGTATACACCTGTGACGTATGCGGCTTCGTATGGAATGTAGCAAGCGATGCAGAAGAGGATAAGGCTCTCGAGCATGATCTCAAAGTTGTTTCAAACGGCAACGGTACACACTCAGCTAAGTGTGAAAGAAACTGCGGCTACGAAGAAACAGCAGTTAAGTGTTCAACTGCAACTCCTTCAACAGATTGCGGCACATATGATGTCTGCGATATCTGTAAGACAGCATTCGGCGATGCTAAGCCTCACGTATTTACAAATTATGTATACGATAACAATGCAGCTTGCGGCAAGAACGGCACAATGACTGCATACTGTGACACCTGTAAGGATGGCACAGAAAAGGCAAAGGATGTCAAGGAAGCAGCAGGTACTGCTCTCGAGCACATCATGGTTGTCTTCGAGGATGAGGATTCACTCAGATACCAGAGCGCAGGTGTATGGAAGTACAACAACGCATACGGTTATGATCTCAGCAAGTGGGCAGGCATTCCTGCAGACTTCGACAAGACAACAATCGTTGAGCCTACATGTAAGGAAAACGGTCTTGCAATCAGCTATTGTACAAGAGAAGGCTGCGCACACTACACAACAAAGGTAGCAGGTAAGGTTGACGACGGTCACGTATTCGGCGAATGGCTTCCTGCAGGCGGCAGCTGTGCAACAGGCGTAACCTACAAGTCAGAATGTACTCTTTGCGGCAAGGTAACAACAAAGGTAGAAACAGTTCCTCACGAATATGTACTTCACACCTATGTTCCTGCAACATGTGAAGAGGCAAGCCTTGAATATTACATCTGTTCAGTATGTGGTGACGATAAGGAAGAGCATACAACTGAGGCTCTCGGTCATACATGGGACGCAGAAGTAATTGACAAGGAAGCAACCTGCGGACAGACCGGCAGAAAGTACAATATCTGCTCAGTATGTAGTGCAGCAAGCGAAATGATTGAAATTCCCAGAACAGGCCACGTATGGGATGCAGAAGGCTTCACACCCGATATGCTCGAATATGATGACGGCATTTATGTTGAAGCAAGAGAAGCAACCTGCCAGTTCGAAGGACATAACGGCTACTACAAGTGTCTCAAGTGTTCATACGATCAGCACCTTGACGAAGAGTGGAGAAAGGAAAATGTATTCTCCAAGAAGGCTCACGAAGATAACGATAACAACGGCAAGTGTGACGAATGTAACGATAAGGTTTACGGCGATGATGGCGAAAAGAACTGCAGCTGTATCTGTCATAAGGACAACTGGTTCGCAAAGATCATCTACAAGATCCTTCGCTTCTTCTGGAAGCTCTTCAAGATCGGCAAGTCATGTGATTGCGGAACAGTACACTATTAATAGTTAATTTAAACTCCTCGCTTCGGCGGGGAGTTTATTTTTTTGCATTTCATTGACAAAAGCTTCCTTTAATGTTAAAATGAGAGTGAGTTAATATACGAATATGGAGGTATATGAAAATGAAAAGAGTTTTAGCACTTACTTTATCACTTGTGATGCTTCTTACAATGCTTCCTCTTGTTGGTGTCGCAGCAAGCGGTGGAGCGGCCTGCGATTGCGCAGAGCCCGTAATAGTAGGTGACTGGTGGTATACCGGTTCAGATGACTGTACCGATCCCTCCAAGACGACTATCCGTAAGGCGTACTGCACCTGCGGAGGCATTTACAGTGAGGCTATTCCTGCTCAGCCCTTCCACAAGCTTTTCGAGCTTCCGATGTATGACGAAGAAGGTAAGCTTATAGTTAATGAAAAGGGTGAGCCCAACTATCTTGCACCTACCTGCGAGGAAAAGGGCTACATCAGAAAGCAGTGCAGTGTATGTAATAAAATAGTTGAGGAAGCTATTGCCGAGAGCGGACACACCTACGGCGAGCTTCAGATTTACATTAAATGCTTCACTGAAAATGACCCTAACGATGTTGACGGCGTAGTCAACAATCAGACCTTCGGTCTTTCAAGAAGATACTGTCTTAACGGTTGCGGCTCATATTTAGAGGAAAGATCTGTCGGTCACAGTGTACACGTAACAGAAGAAAAGCCTGCTACCTGCTTCGGCGAGGGATATTCCGCTTATAAGTATTGCGCAACCTGCGGCACAGAGTCAGATTCAGTAACCTATGAAAAGCTTTCACATATAGACGAGGATGATAACGGATACTGTGATCACTGCGTTTCAAAGCTTAGAGAAGACGGCGTATTCTGCAGCTGTCTTTGCCACAGTGAGAACACCTTTGTTCAGCTTATCATGCCCTTATTCAGATTTATCTGGAAGCTTCTCGGAATTGACAACTGTCACGGCGACTGCGAAGCAAGCCACTATGAATAATAATCCGAAAATCCCCATAATCCGGAGGTAATAAAATGAAAAGCAGTAAAAAACTTTTAGCAGTATTTTTATCTGTACTTATGCTTGCATCCTCAGTATCCGTCGGCTTTGTGTCGGGTGCTGCAGTAATATGCAACCATATCATAGGTGAAGAATACGAAGACTCAACAATGGTGAAGTATTCCGAAGTTCCCGCAACATGCCTGAATGAAGGCGTTGCAAACTATGCCTGCTCAAACTGTAATCATACCGAAGCCGTGGTTCTTCCTATCGACCCGGATAACCATGCATACGGGTTCTGGACGCCCGTTGAAGGCAAGGAGCCGGGCTGTTCAACAGACGGTGAAAAAATCCGCTACTGTGAATGCGGTGCAAGTGAAACAGGTGTCCTTTCCGCCACAGGAAAGCATACATATGCTGACGAAGCCCTTCTTGATTTTTGGTGGACTGCTGAAAACGCAGGCGTAGGTACTGTATATGAGGGTTGGACAATCGTTGAGCTTCCTACCTGTATTTCCACAGGTCTTGCCAAAACAAAGTGTACAGAGTGCGGCACTGCAGAAACAACAGCAGAGCTTCATATTCACAGTGCAGATTTTGTTGAGGCAAAGCGTGAAGAAGCAACCTGCGTTTCCACAGGTAAGTCATATGTTCTCTGCGAGAAATGTAATGCAAACTACACACTTACCATACCCGCAGAAGAGGATAATCACGTTATTATCTGGGAAACAACAGAAGAAGCCACCTGCAAGAAGGAAGGCACAGAGACCGCTTACTGTCAGTGGCACAGAGAGCTCGGCTCCTTTGGTGAAAGAGAAAATCCCAAGAAGGACCACAGCTTTACAGATTATAAATACGATAATAACGCAACCTGCACAGCAGACGGCACAAAGACTGCCAAGTGTGATTACTGCAACGAGAAGAAAACCGTTGCTGCTGAAAATACAATGAGAAGCTGTCTCAAGAGATGGCAGTTTGAGAGTACCTCTGACAATTGTGCAACCGGCGGCAAGGCTCATCTTGTCTGTGTATATTGCAAAACTGAGTACGAAGAAAAAGTCTTTGCAGCAGGGGAGCATCTTAACTTTACTGTTATCACTGTTGCAGGCGACTGCGAAACAGACGGATATAAATATCACGAGTGCATATCCTGCGGATATATTTCTGCACCTATTCCCGGAACAGTAATCGAAGCATCAGGTCACAATATGAGCTGGTCTGTGAAGAGTCCCGAATACTGCATCACAAAAACAGACGGCGTTGAAATCGGTGTATGCTCAAAGTGCGGACATACCGAGGAGAGAGCAATTCCCTATAACCATAATTATGTTGTACTTGTTTTCGGAACTGATGCAACCTGCACCGAAAACGGATATACCGACCACCTTAAGTGTCTTGACTGCCTCGAAGAGAAAGAGGCAGAGGTTATTTCTTCCTTCGGTCATAACGATGCAGACGGAAACGGCTGCTGTGACGTATGCTACGAGTGGTTCATTCAGGACCCCGACGGTAATCCCACAAGCTGCAGATGTCTCTGCCATAACCCCAACGGAATAGCAGGTTTTTTCTATAAGATATACCTTTTCTTCATCAAGCTCTTCGGCATTGCTCAGGAATGCGATTGCGGCGCTATCCATTATGAGAAAATCGGAGCCATGAAATAAGCTTACAACAAAAACAAACATAAGACATCGGAAGGTTAAAACTTCCGGTGTCTCTTTTATGCTTTGCGGGAATATGGTTATATATAAAAAAATATATCGAATTTTAGTGCATAACTATTGCAAAATGTAATAAAAATAAGTATAATAACTGAGAATGGTAGTATGGAGTACAATGAGTAATTTTAAGCTACTGAAATTTGTAAAGTAAGAAAGGAAAATGTACTATGCTTAACAATGCACCTACAAACAACAAGAGCATTCTTGAATGGCTCGAGGACAAGCTCGCACTTGTTAATCCTGATAAGGTTGTCTGGATTGACGGCAGCGACGAGCAGATCGAAGCACTCCGTGCAGAGGCTTGCTCAACAGGCGAAATGATTAAACTCAATCAGGAGCTTCTTCCCGATTGTTATCTTCACAGAACTGCTGTAAACGACGTTGCACGTGTTGAAGGCAGAACCTTTATCTGCGCTCCCACTAAGGAAGAAGCAGGCCCCACAAACAACTGGATGGATCCCACAGAAGCATACGAAATGCTTTACGGCATTGCTAAGGACAGCTACAAGGGCAGAACGGCTTACATCATTCCCTATTCAATGGGTCCCGTAGGCTCAAAGTTCTCCAAGGCAGGTATTGAGCTTACAGACTCAATCTATGTTGTTCTTAATATGTGCATCATGACAAGAGTAGGCTTCAATGTACTTGAAGCTCTCGGCGACAGCAATGACTGGGTACGCGGTCTCCATTGCCGTTGTGATATTGACGAGGAGAAGAGATATATCTGTCAGTTCCCCCAGGATAACACAATTATTTCAGTTAACTCAGGCTACGGCGGAAACGTACTTCTCGGTAAGAAGTGCTTTGCTCTCCGTATCGCTTCCAACCAGGGTAGAAAAGAAGGCTGGATGGCAGAGCATATGCTCATCCTCGGTATTGAAAAGCCCGACGGAGAGGTTAAGTACATCTGTGCAGCATTCCCCTCAGCTTGCGGTAAGACCAACCTTGCAATGCTTATTCCTCCCGAGGGATACAAGAACAAGGGCTACAAGGTATGGTGCGTAGGTGACGATATCGCTTGGATCCGTAAGGGTGCAGACGGCAGACTTTATGCTATCAACCCTGAAAACGGCTTCTTCGGTGTTGCTCCCGGTACAAATATGAAGTCCAACCCCAACGCACTTCTTTCAACAAAGAAGGGTACAATCTTCACAAACGTTGCTCACAA
>JAZULG010000080.1:0-5919 GCA_045603005.1 Acutalibacteraceae bacterium | reverse complement strand
TGTGCCGCCCATGGGACACATAACTATACGGTTTTTGATTTCAACATTTCCGATTTTCCACGGGGTAAAGAGAGCCTCGTGGCTTTTGTCGATTGAAGTCGGATCGTAGCCATGTCGTTCTGTGAGCCAAGGAGTTGCCTTAATTAATTGTCTTCCTAAGACCGCTTGGCCCTCCGACTTTGTGCCGCCCATGGGACACATAACTATACGGTTTTTGATTTCAACATTTCCGATTTTCCACGGGGTAAAGAGAGCCTCGTGGCTTTTGTCGATTGTGTTCATATTGAACATCCTTTCTTTATATTTTTGTGGGGTATACATACAGATTAATTATAGGATAGTAGCCCTGAAAAGTCAATAATTAAATAAAAGAATCACGGGCTTTCCCGTGATTCATCCGAATACATAAATGCACACATCTGTGAGGCGGCAAAATCAATCTGCTCGTCTACGCTTATTTTTGCCCTGCCGTCGCCCTTCTGCTCACCGTAGACGCCGAAATAGGCGTGACAACCGCCTTCGATTATTATTTCACTGAAGCCGTCAGGCAGATTCGCCTTGCTTTCCTTATACTTTTCGCGGTTCATCACAAGGTCCTCACTTCCGTACATTGAAAGTACCCTCAGGTCAGTACCGCTCAGATCCGAGGCGGAATATGAGCCGAGAAGTATGAGACCGTCGAACATATCAATGTTATCCGACAGATAATCTGCCGCCATTGAGCCTCCGAGAGAGTGACCGCCGATATACCAGCTTTCAATCTGAGGATATTGCTGCTGTAGTCCGTCGGCGGCGTTTATATCGAAAACCGCAAGATTGAAGGGCATCCTGACGATAATGCAGAGAAAGCCTCTTTCGGCGCAGGCATTCATAAGGGGAATGTAAGCGCTGTGTTCAACCTTACCGCCGGGATAAAAGATAAGTCCCTTTGTTGCTTCGGTGGGAGCAAAAACTATGTTACCCTCATCTGTTTCCTCCCATTGACAGCCACTCTGAAGAAGTACGTTTATAGCCTGTCCGTCGGCTTTATAGTAGTCTCCGAGGTAAAAAGCACATCCGACCGTCACAGAAAGGAGCAAAGCGGTAATTATTATAAAAATTTTTTTCTTTGCATTTTTAATCCGTTTCATATTTTTTTTCGCCTTTCTCATTGAAATATCATACAGAAAAAAGAGTTCTGTTACATAAAGAAATCATAATATACTAAAAATCGTATGTTGTTAAATATCTGTAAACTCTGATCTTTGCTGTAGGATGTTGACATTTATTTTTCCTTGTGATAAATTATATTTGTATATATATGACATTTTTTGTCGATCAGGAGGAAATATTATGAAAAACGAAAAGTTTAAAAAAGGACTGTCTTTGTTCCTTGCCGTGTTTATGCTGCTGACGATGATGCCTATGGTGGATTTTGTTCCCGCGGCAGAAGCGGCATATCCGACGATGACGGCAACAAATGCCGCATCAAGTAACGGCTACTACAAATATTATGATAAGATTACCACCATCACATTTCTTGATGAAATAAAGGTGGAAGGAAATCCGCTCGAGCAGTGGGATATGTCTGCAGACGGTGACGGAAGCGTTATGGCATGGATGTATCTTGACGAGGAAGCAACTGCCGCTGCAGGTGCCGACCGTTACGAGGTTTATGTTGCAGGTGACGGCGGTGTTGCCGCACATGCGGATTCAACCCATTTCTTCTTCACATTCAAATCTCTTAAGGAAATTAGAGGTATGGAAAATTTCCATACAGGCGGTGTAAAGAGCTTTCTTTACTGGTTCGGTAACTGTAATGAGCTTGAAAGTGCAGATCTTCAATACCTTGACACTTCATCTGTAACGACTATGAGACTGTGTTTCTATGCCTGCTATAAGCTTAAAGAAATTGACGTAAGTAGCTGGGACGTTTCAAACGTAACAACTCTCGAGAGTATGTTCTGCAGATGCTATGCTCTTGAAACTGCAAATCTCAGCGGTTGGGACACGAGTAAGGTTACCAATATGAAGGGCGTTTTTGATATGAACCCCCCTTACAATACGTCTCCTGATTATTCTCTTAAAAATGTTGATCTTACCGGTTGGAATACAAGCAACGTAACCACAATGGAGAATATGTTCAGAAACTGTGAGGCTCTTGAAAGTCTCGACCTGAGCAGCTTTGACACCTCAAAGGTTACAACCATGAGATTTATGTTCTACTACTGTAAGAATCTTAAGAACATATACGCAGGCGAGGGCTGGTCAACCGAGGCTATTGCCAATATCAACGACGGTATCTTCAACTGCTGCTATGCCCTTGTCGGTCAGAAAGACGATCAGGAAGAAAACATAGCGATATATAATGAAAAGCATCCCAGTGCTTATTATCCTCCTGCTGTTGAGTATGCAAAGTTCAGAGAGGATAACGGCTATCTTGACAACGCAAGCAATAAGCCTGTTACTCCCGAATATAAGGTTACATATAAATTCATCGGTGATATAATCCCCGAGGGCGTTGTTGCCCCCGACGGCGGTACCTACGAAGAGGGTACAACAGTTACAGTTGAAGAAAACGCTTCTGCAGAGCATTACATCTTCTCAGGCTGGTCAACCGAGGATGCCGTTGTAGAAAACGGTGAATTCGTTATCAATAACGATGTTGAGTTTGTGGGCTCATGGACAAAGCTTTACAGAGTAGAGTATAAGTACGATGAAAATTACGAGCTTCCCTCAGAGGCTCCTCAGATTCCCGACGTTGAGCTCTGGTTTGCACCCGGTGAGGATGTACCCCTTTACGGTATACCCTATGTACCTGAGTATGTATTTGTAGGCTGGAATACCGAGGATGCAGAGGTTGTGGGCGATTCATTTACAATGCCCGAAAATGATGTTGTACTCTACGGCTTCTACAAGATTCCGGTTGAAAGCGTTGAAATTATGGGCGGGGACATTACTGTTGATATAGATGAAACAACAAAAATCAACGTTTACGTAAAGCCCGAGGATGCAACAATACCTGAGATTACCTACAAATCAAGCGATGAAACCGTAGTAAAGGTTGACGAAAACGGTAACATCACTCCTGTAGGCGAAGGTACCGCAACAATTACCGTTACATCAGTTGATGACCCGACTAAGACTGATACAGTGACCGTAACGGTTAAAATTCCCGTAACAGATATTACTGTTGATAAAACAGAAATCAGTCTCAATAAGGGAGAGACTGATAAAATAACCGTAACAGAGGTTAAACCCGTTGAGGCAACAAACAAGGAGGTTACCTACGAATCAAGCGATGAAACCGTGGTAAAGGTTGACGAAAACGGCAACATCGTTGCAGTCGGTGAAGGTACCGCTACAATCACCGTTACCTCGAAGGACAACAAGGATGTTAAGGAAGAAATTCCCGTAACGGTAAAGATTCCCGTAACGGAGCTTACCGTAACAGATGACTTCACTCTCAACGTAGGTGAAGAAAAGAATGTTGATGCAAAGGTCAATGAGGACGCTACAAACAAAGAGCTTATCTATGAATCAAGCAATCCCGGTGTAGTTAAGATTGACAGTGACGGTAATGTTGTTGCAGTCGGCGAAGGTACCGCTACAATCACAGTAACCTCAAAGGAAGATCCCTCAATTACCGAAACTGTAACTGTAACGGTAAAGATTCCCGTAGTTGATATCGAGGTTGAAAGAGAGGATATCACTCTCACAGAGGGAGACAGCGACAAAATCACCGTAACGGTTATCCCCAACGAAGCAACAAACAAAGGCGTTACCTTTGAGTCAGACAACGAAAATGTAATAAAGGTTGACGAAGAGGGTAACATTGAAGCCGTAGGCGAGGGTACCGCAACCGTCACAATTACATCAAAGGATGACGAATCAATTACCGAAACAGTCACGGTAACCGTAATCAAAAAGACCTATAAGGTTACCTATGAATTTATAGGTGACGTTATTCCCGAAAATGTTGAAGCTCCTGAAATGAAAAAGTATGTAGACGGCAGTAACGTAACGGTGGAAGCCGATGCCGCTGCTGACGGATATGTTTTCTCAGGCTGGTCAACAGAGGACGCAGCAGTAGAAAACGGTGAATTCAAAATCACAAACGACGTACATTTCGTAGGCTCATGGAGTAAGCTTTATAACGTTACATACGAATATGTCGGAGAGGTACCTGCAAATGCTACCGAGCTTCCCGCAAAGGAAAGCTACACAGCAGGCACAGCAGTTGATGTCAAGGCTGATTCAGCCGCTGACGGCTATACCTTCTCAGGCTGGACAACAGACGATGCCGATGTAGCAGACGGCGGCTTTACAATGCCTGCAAAGGATGTTGTACTCAAGGGCAGCTTTGAAAAGATAATCAACTACTACGATGTTACATATAAGTATGAGGGCGAAGTTCCCGCAAATGCTCCCGCAGTACCCGGAAAGGAAACCTACGAAGAGGGCAGCAACGTAGCAGTTGAAAACGTACCATCACTTGACGGATACACCTTCATCGGTTGGGAGACAAAGGACGTTACCGTAACAGACGGTAAGTTCACAGTCAACAACGATGTTGAGTTCGTCGGTAAGTGGGAAAAGAAGATTATCCCTGTTGAAAAGGTTGAGGTTGAAAAGGACGAGTTCACTCTTACTGAGGGCGACAAGGACAAGATTGAAGTAACAGTTACACCTGATGATGCAACCAACAAGAAGGTTACCTATGAGTCAAGCGATGAAAGCATCGTAAAGGTTGACGAAAACGGTAATATCGAAGCAGTGGGTGAAGGTGAAGCTACAATCACCGTCACCACAGAGGACGGCAAGAAGCAGGCAACCGTAACAGTTAAGGTTGAAAAGAAGGATGAACCTGAACAGCCGGATATCCCTGACGTTCCCGAGGAACCTGAGTACACTATCGAGGTTATTGATAAGCTTGAAATCAAGCAGGGCGTTACAGAACTCATTTACGTCAAGGTTACTCCCGATGACGGATCTCTCAGACCTACCTTCTCATCTGCTGATGAAAGTATTGCCAAGGTTGATGAGTTTGGTAACGTAACAGGCGTTTCCGCAGGCACAACAACAATTTATGTAAGCTTCCCCAACGGAGAGGTAAGAGCTGTTATCGTAACGGTTCCCGCTCCTATAGTGCCGGGCATACCCTCTATTCCCAAGACACATCACGTCTGCTTCGGTAAGACCGACGGTATCGGCTGGTACGAGGTATCGGTAAACGGCGGAGACTTCTTCCCCCAGGGACCTAACTCTACTCTTGAGGTAGCAGAAGGCTCAATCCTTGTGGTAAGAGTTCAGGATATGTGGATTGACGATGAGTTCGACTTCTACGTAAACGGTGAGAAGGTACCTCTTGATCCTGCAAACACAATTACGGTTGTTGTTGACGGCTATATGCTCATCGGCGCACTTTCAATGGATGTACCCGTACCCGACGTAGAGGAGTCACTTACTCTCTTCCAGAGAATTATCAGGGCGATCAAGGCATTCTTCCAGTGGATTGCCGGATGGTTTAAATAATGGAGAAAGCACCCGAAAGGGTGCTTTTTCAATGCGCAATGCGCAATCGCGGGGAAGGTTTAATGAAACAGAAAAAAGTATTCCGCCGAGTAAGAAAGCAGAAAAGTTCCTTGGTTACTTGCCTCTCCTGAAAGGAGAGGTGGCACAGCGTAGCTGTGACGGAGAGGTTCGAGCCCGAGCGGCTCGAGCGACAGACGGGTAAAAGCAACATACAGCATAAAGGTGAAAAAGCAGAACCTTCCTTTATCGCCTGCAGTCCTCCTTCTTATAACAAAAAAGCACTGCCGTATTTTACTCCGACAGTGCTTTGGTTTATTACTTTATCATTCGTTGAGCATCTTGAAAATCTTCTTGTTAGCGGCATAGATTTCCTTATATGCGGCAAACATCTTGTCATATACGGGC
>JAZULG010000079.1:0-11936 GCA_045603005.1 Acutalibacteraceae bacterium | reverse complement strand
TGTCTTCCTAAGACCGCTTGGCCTCCGACTTGCCTTGCCCTCCTTGAAAGGGAGGGTGGCACCCGAAGGGTGACGGGAGGGTTTTGCCCGTTTCCGGAGGAAAAGGTGGCACCCGAAGGGTGACGGAGAGGTTCTTCGCATTGCGAATTGCGAATTGATCATCGCTTTCCCCTTCATAATCAGCCATTGTTCATCCCTTCCACCGTCTCCCACAATAACACCGCCGAGGCTAAGGGTGTCAGCTTAAGATAACGTCTCAGCCTTTCGGTTTCACTGCTGTCGGGAAGGTCAAGGCTTACCGTTTTTCCGTCAAGCTTCATATCAACCTTTTGAGGCGTACCTGCAACAGTGAGAAGAGAATACTCCCTGAGCCAGATATTGTATGCGGTTTTCTGTGAAGCGGTAAGAGTACCGCACAAAAATATTATAACGCAGGCAATCACCGTATTCACAAAGCAGAATGCCGCAAGCTGCTTTTTTGCTTCTTTATACATTTATTCTTCATACTCCTTTAAAATATCGCTGAGGGCAACGCCGAGGCACTTGCCCGAATACACCGCTTCCTCAAGGGTATTCGCATCGGAACCCATTTCAATAAGCAGTGAGCAGTGGGTCATATTCATATTGTAGCTTCTCGGGCAGAAATAGAGCGGTCTTGTGATGCCCTCGAAGTTATTCTCAAGGCTTTGCTGAAGCTGTAGTGCAAAGGCTAAATTATACTCCCAGTCGGGCAGATTCGTAATTCCGTTTCCCTCCTCCTGACAGCCGCTGATAATCATTATCTGAGCCGCCTTCTTGCCGTTTATCTCGGCGGTAGGCGCCACCTTTGTGCCGTCACTGCGGTGAATTGCATCACGGTGAATGTCAAGAGTTATCTGTATAGACGGATACTTTTTCAGATACTCCTCAACGGTCTTTCTCGAGCGTGAATAGGCCCCCGAATAGGGGTTGTCGTGGATATCCGTAACGTGGATTGTCTTATAGCCTGCCCTTTCGAGCTCCTCGCACAGTGCCTTTCCGACACGTATCATATTAAGCTCCTCTTTGCTCGTACGGGTCAATGCACCGACGGCGTAAAAGTCACGGTCAAGTATCTGATAGGTCTCCGTTGTGTGGGTGTGGTATACGAGTACGGCAGGCTCATCCTTTTCTATGCTCAGGTCGAGCTTTTCGTTGAGCTTACCCTTTATGTCTATATCCGTTTTATTGGTATTTTTTACCCGTACCTTGCCGTAGGAATCGGTAACACCGTCGTTTTTATAGAAATAATCCTCTATGTCACCGTCTTTTTTATCCTTGTCTGCTTTTTTCTCAGCCGACTTCATCACCGCAATGATGTCCTCGTCGGTATCGGTGAGTGCTGATGATGCTGTTTCTTCCTTCTCTTCTGACTCATTTTCAGTTTCTTTATCTGTAACGCTTTCATCGGCAGAAGGCGCGGCTGTTGTGTCGGGTACAATAAGCTCCACGGGCGAAGAAAGCTCACTGAAAACATAGTCGGCATCAGCCTTTACGCTGCTTGTGACAAGTACTTCTTCATCGGTATAAAAATTTCCCATGGCAGAAAGAAGTATCGCTTCACTCAGCAGAGAAAGAGGATTTGTCCCCGAAAGCTTTACCGCAGTAAATGTGAGAACACCACCGAGAAGCACAGATGTTATTTTTATAAAAAGAGGATTTTTTCCTGACATAGCTTTACCTTCTTCCGGAAATTTCTATACTTTAAATTTATTCCCGTAAGCTCAGAAAAATACCTACGCCATAATCGCAAAAAGGTCCTCCGTCGGTATATGGGGCTGCATCGCCTTGTTTATACCCATAGCAATAAAGGTTGCCGCCCGTGATATCACGCTGTCGATTTCCTTGGGGGTCACCATCATACCTCTTTCGCCTCTCAGGTAGTCCTCCTTTGTTTTTCTGTCAACGGATATACCCGATTTCTCAATAAAATCAAGCGTCATCGTAACACCGTCAACCACCGTGGGCACTCCTATGGCAATTACGGGCACTCCCATACTTTTTTCATCTATACGGCTCCGCTTATTGCCGACTCCCGCGCCGGGACAAACACCCGTATCGCACATCTGAACCGTAGTGCCGAGCCTTTCAGTACTTCTTGCGGCAAGAGCATCAATCACTATCAGCGCCGAAGGACCTATCTTCGAGGTTATACCGCTGAGAATTTCCGCAGTTTCTATGCCCGTATTTCCAAGCACACCGGGTATTATCCCTGCCACACTGCGAAGAGGGGAAAAACCTATTGACGATGCTATCTCCGGTGTGATGTGCCTTGTTGCAAGAAGCTTCTCGATACACTCCGGGCCGAGAGCATCGGGTGTTATCCTCTTGTTGCCGAGACCCGCCACGAGCACAGTGCCCTTTTCGGGCAGAAGACAGGATACCTCACGGGCAAAAATTTCTATCGCGTCGCTTCTGACATCACCGCTGTCCTTAAGAAAGGGGATTTCCAAGGTTGAATATCTTCCCTCAGGCTTACCGAGTTTCTCGGCTGCTCTCTTCGTTTTGACGGTTATCCGTGAAATTTTCATTCCGCATTCAGTGACACTTTCAAAATTTATCCCTTCTTTATCCTCTTCGGTTATTGTTTCGTGTCTTTCGAGAGCTAAATCTGTACGAAAATTCAAAATTTTCACCTCAAACTATTGCAATATGCACAATTATATGTTAGTATTGTTGTCGCTTTAAAAAAAGTATATCCAAATTTGCAAAAATATCTTGAATTTTCTAAAAAAAGATGATATGATATGCTCTGCATGACACAAGACTAATTAGGAGGTGTAAAGACTATGGCAAACATCAAATCAGCAAAGAAGCGCGTTCTTGTAAACGCAACAAAGCAGGCTCGCAACAAGTCAGCTAACTCAGCTCTCAAGACAGCTCTCAAGAAGGCTAACGCAGCTATCGAGGCAAACGCAGCAGATAAGGAAGATGTTGTAAAATTCGCAGTTAAGAAGATTGACCAGGCTACAGCTAAGGGTCTCCTTCACAAGAACAACGCTGCAAGAAAGAAGTCAGCTCTTGTAACAAAGCTCAACGCTTCAAAATAAGAGAATATTGAGTTTCTGAGATGGGATTTCCCATCTCTTTTTCTTTTTTTCTGAAAGATTTATAAAAAAACAAAGAGGCTGAAAAACAGCCTCTTTATTTATATTCTGTGTTTATTATTTTGCTTTTCTTGCGGGGAACTGCTCCTCATCAAAACCGAGCACTCTTGCAATCTGAACAGGAATTTCACGGTTCTTCACAAGTGTATCACTTGTAAAGCCTGCATCTGTTACATTCACATAAACGGGTACGTCCCAAAGGTCGTGGTCACCGCTTGTGAAATAATACTCTCCTGTTTCCTCATTGAGAGTAATTCCGCCGGTACCGTGGTCGGCAGTTACAACAACGAGAGTCTCGCCGTCCTTTTCTGCAAATTCGAGAGCTGCGGCAACAGCCTTGTCAAATTCAACTGTACACTCTGTTACGCCTTCCATAACGTTGTTGTGTGCATTCTTATCGATGCAAGCACCCTCAACCATAAGGAAGAAGCCGTCCTCATCAGCGGAAAGAAGGTCGATTGCCTTCTCTGTCATTTCTTCAATCGAAGGAGTGTTATACTCATCGGTGCAGTTGTAAAGGTCGTCATAGTTGAACTGTGCAATAGAGCGTGAGCCGTCCTCAAGAGCAAACATATCGTCCTGATTGTCGATATATGTCCAGCCCTTTGCCTCCGCCTTTTCCTTTGTAATGCTTTCCGTGTCGCCGCCCCAGATAAGGTCAAGGTCACTGTTGAGCTGATCGGCTGAGATCTGTCCTTCATTTATTCTGAAGGAGGTGTGTGCCGAAAATGCGGAGGGAGTTGCACCCGAGGTCTGGTCGGTTGTAACAACACCCGCTGCCATACCGTTTGCCTTTGCAAGCTCACAAAGGTTCATCGGCACGTTTAAATCGTTAATTGAGAAGATATCGAAGGGATACACACCAACGGTGCTGTTTATTACACGTACACCTGTAGCAAGTGCTGTGCCTCCGGCTGCAGAGTCGGTGTATGTATTCATAAAGGAATCAATGTCACTTGATGCGGTAACAGCCATATCGTTCATAACAAGGTCAACCCCTGTGAGGGCCTCAGTTGCAGCCACCGTGTTGAAGCTCATACCGTCACCTATGAGGAGGATGACGTTTTTATACTTGCCCTCGGTGTAATCATCACTGATATTGCCGACCATACCCAATGATCCGAGCAAGGACATAAGCAAGGACATCAGGACTGCAATTATTTTGCTGATAATACTCATAAATATTTCTCCTTTAGCAATGTTTTTTCTTAAGTCGATTATACACAAAATTTTATCAATAATCAATAATTATCCTTAACTTTTTTGTTTTTTTCTCCCGTATACCGAATTTGAAGCTCCGTAAAGCCTGAATTCTGAAATTATCCGACAAAAAGCTCCGCTTATTTGCGAATTTTTTGAAAATTCCTCCTCTTGCAGTTGACTTTAAATCAGGTTAGATGTATTATATACTTTGTATAATAGCAAAATTATGTAAAGCTTTACGTTATAAAATAATATAAGGAGGAACTTCCTCAATATGAAAAGATTTGTTTCTGTTTTTCTTGCAATAATTATAATACTGAGCCTTACAGCTTGCCCCTTGGGTGCATCTGCCATCGTGACGAGCTATAACGGCGTTATGTCGGTTCTCCCCGGCAACACACGCTCATCCTCTCCCGACTATAATTATGCGTGGCTTGATAACGTTATCGTCAGAGACGATGCCATGGCGGTCACCTCCTCGACTATAGTGCCCAAGCCCGAGGACTATCAGGGAAGCCATACATATGACGAATTCATAAAGGAAGCCGAGCAGTACAGCGTGCTTTTTGATATTGATGAAAACACCGTTACCACTGCTTACAAAGAGCTTACAAACACAATGTACTATCTGGCTGTTGCCATGGGTATGACCGATGAGCTTCCCGCTATGAGACAGTACCTTCAGGATTACGGCATCAAGCTTCCCGACAATGAGGCAGCTGACGATAAAGCTGTTGTTGCCGTTGTCTATGCCGCCCTCAAATACGATGCGGTTTACGTTCTCTATGAAAAGCACGCGGAAATCCCCGTCGGCACAACTCTCGAGGGTGCTCTTGTAATCATTCTCTCGGCTCTTACCAACACAATGCTCCCCTCAGGCATAGATACACTTACGGGCTTTGCGGTAAATACGGTGAAAGCCTACGTAACACAGTTTGAGCAGCTTCCTATAAGCGAAAATCCCGATGCAGCTGAGGTTTTTCACTGGGCAAAGGTTATAACTGCTGCCGCTAACGATTATCAGGTACCTCTTGCAGCCTACGATGTTGCAACCGGCTCACAGAAGGCATATGTTGACTACGCCTATTATGCAACCATCATCAATACCGTTTATGACGTTACAATAAATCCGATTCACCTTATTATTGCAACACAGAGCGACGAGGAGCTCGCTCTTCAGAAGCTTATTCTGCACACAATGCTTACAGAAAAGGAGATTCCCTTTGACAGCGGCTTATCCGCCGAAGAGCTTTTTGAGCTTGCAACCGAAAACGGCTGCTTCGCTCTCGAGGATGAGTTTTACCGCGACATTCTCACCTATGAGATCACCGTTGCCGAAAATTGCGAAAAGCTCTGGTTTACTCCCTTCGTGCTTGCAGGTCAGCTTGACGGCGGAAACGATGACTTCGTTTCAATTGACCTTAACGGTACTCTTATGAAGCCCTCCTCAACTGTGGCGGCTCAGCTTAATCCCGCGCTCAGGCAGGAAGAGGTGCTTATGAGCGTTGCTTACAACGACGGCGTAAGAAGTGACGTTGCAGTTTATAAGTTTATAGTAAACAAGGATGCTTCTCTCAACAACGATAAATCCGACTCCTCTGAAAACAATCTCGTCGGTGACGTTCAGGACTTTGTAAACAACATCGTGCCGAGCGACAACGAAAAGGTGTCACAGATTGTTGACGGCGTGTTTACCGGCATCGAAAACGAGGTCGGGGATGTCAATATTAACCCCGAGGGACTCATCCCTTCAATTCCCGACAACAGCCCTTCCTTTACAGACCCGTCGCTGAAGGATCCTTCCGTACCCGACCTTCCCGTCGGCAACCCCTCAGCTACAGACTATTACGATTCCGTTGTGCTTGATGACCTTTTTGCGGGTCTCTATGCAACCGACGAAAACGGAAACATAATAACAACCACGTCCTTCATACCTTCTGACTCAAAAGAACCCGTTCGTTCCATTGTACAGACCGTAACTGACGCAGTAAAGGAAAACCCCGAGCTTATAATAGCTCCCTCCTCTCTTCTTACCCTCGGTTCTCTTGCAGGCTTCTATTTTACAAAGAAGCAGAGAAAGAGTCTGCTTGATGAACCTGACACCGACGAAAACGAAGAAGAAGAAAATTAAAACCGCGTAGGAGAGTTAAATAAAAATGGAACAAAAAATTCTTAAGCTGATAGGCGTCAAGGGTACCTTCAAAAAAGACGTTGTACCCATGATGAACTACAGCAGCGCAAACATCACCACATCAGGCTCAGGCTATGTTATCAGCCTTTATTTTGCTCTCTTTCTGACGGGCGTTGTAAACCTCAAGACCGAGCAGGCGGCAATCGTTACCTTCATTGCAGGCATATGGGATGCGGTTATCGACCCCTTTATCGGTATCATAACCGACAGAACACGCTCAAAATACGGCAAGCACAGACGCTATATTATCCTGGCGATGCCTCTTTATGCAGTAAGCTTTGCATTACTGTGGAGCTCCTACGGTCTTGACGGTGAAGCAAGACCCACTCAGGCTATCGTGTACTTCACGGTAATATACGTGCTTTATAAAACAGCCTACTCCTTCGTTGATGTTCCCCATGTTGCAATGCTTCCCGAGCTTGCCCCCGACTACGACTTAAGAACACAGTATAACTCCGTAGGATATATCTTCAACTCCTTCGGTATGTTCCCCTCTTTCTTCCTCGCAGCGGCTATTTTCGGTATCTTCGGCTTCGACGGTCCTGAAAGCGGCGCTAAATTTCCCTCACTTCTTGTGGGTATAATCCTCGCTGTGGTATATGCCCTCTGTCTTACTCATACCTTCAGAAAAACAAGAGAAAAGCCGTCTCTTGACTTAAAGCTTGAAAAGTTTGACTTTAAATATTTCTTCTATGAATACATACTTGTTATCAAAAATAAGGCCTTCAGACAGTATTTCTCTATGAGCCTTATCTATAACACCGCATGCAATTTCTACCGTTCGGCACTCGCTTTTTATGTAACATATATTTCCCGTCTTTTCAGCCTTTACACCCTTTTCACTACAGTTGAAGGTGTGTTTGAGGCTTCAGCCTTCCCGCTCAACTATGCACTTACAATGAAGCACGGCAAGAAAAAGTGTGCTTACATCGTAACGCCTCTTATGCTTCTGGGCTTTGCGGCTTGTCTTTTTATGAATCCCACCGACAAAAACAGCAGTTCATTTATATGGGTTGTCATTCTTATGCTCAGCGCTGTTTTCTATCCCTTCGGTAAATCGGGTATCGGCTATGCCGCCACAAACATTCTCCCCGACCTTTCAGACGTTGACGAGGCAATCACAGGCAGAAGACGTGAGGGCGTTATCGGTACCTTCAACACACTTATCAAGAGCTGTGTTTCCACTTCGGTTCAGAGCCTTGTGCTTGTTTTTCTCGGTGTTTTCGGTCTTAAAACCGGTAAAGAGGTTGAGACCTACGAGGAGACCACCGGCTTACTCTACCCCCAGTCTGACAATGCACTTTTAGGTGTGCGCATCTGTGTTGCCATTATTCCCATTGCACTTACTCTTCTTTCCCTCTTCCTTCTTCACAGATTCCAGATGACTAAGTCTGACCACAGACTTATCTGTGCCGCAGTTGCTACAAAGCACAGATACGGCAACGTAACTCTCACAGCTGAGCAGATTGCAGTTGTTGAGAAGATTTCCGGTCAGAAGTACGAAAACATTTGGCTCGGTCAGAATAATAACGGCAAACCTCACACAATTGAAGCCAACGAAGACGGCGACTATGATATACTTCTTGAAAAAGAGGCCGAAATGGCCAAGATCAGACACAGCAAGGAGGCATCTGCTTCCGAAAAAACCGAAAATGCATCCTCTGCTGTTGAACAAAGGAGAAACATTATGACTAAAATCGACATCAACCAGAAGGAGCCCAAGGCTCCCGAAAAGTGCTTTATGACCTCACTCAAGGCATTCCTTTTCTATCTCATTCAGTGGACATGGGGTCTTACCGTTAACCTTGCAGGCGGAATCGCATTCCTTATCTGCACAAAGCTCAAGGGCTACCGTTGGCAGCGCTTCGGCTACTCAAGAATTGTTTACGTACCCTGGAAAGGCGGCGGACTTTCACTCGGTCTCTTCATCTTTATGAAGGAAAACCACTCAAAGAAGACCTGGACCTACAACACAAGAATCCACGAATACGGTCACACATGGCAGTGCCTTCTTTTAGGCCCGCTTTACTGGATTGTAGTTGCTGTTCCCTCATCTATATGGTGCAACTGCTTCGTAAACTACAGAATCAAAAACAACGTCCCCTACTCAGCACTTTACTGTGAAGCCTGGGCAAATGCATGGGGACAGAAATTCACAAAGATGCAGCAGACTCCCGAGCACAAGGCTTACAAGCAGCCCGCACGTAAGCCCAAGGAATAATATGATTAACAGACTGTAAAAAGTGAGTTTTTGCAGTCTGTTTTTATTTTTGAAACAAAAAACACTTTTTTTAATTTTTCTAATCATTCTTTAATTTTTCACGTGTATTATGTAGGTGTAAAGAGAAAGACAAATCTTAAATACACTAAAAAATGAAAGGTGGTTTTAACTATGAAAAACAACATCAAAAAGCTTCTCTCTCTTCTTCTTGCAATAGTAGCTGTATTTTCTCTTTCAGCAGTTGCTTTTGCAGCTGCTCCCGCAAAGGTGAACACGGTTAGCACCTACGGAATAGATGATGATGAAATCTCTCTTAAGTGGAATTCAGTTAAAAATGCAGACGGCTATTCAGTATTCATTTACGATGGCTCAAAATGGCGCGGATACGGCTCAACAAAGCGTCTTTATATGGAGGTAGATGACCTTCAGAGTGCAAAGGCTTATAAATTCAGAGTGCGTGCGTATGAGCTTGAAAACGGAAAAAGAAATTACGGTCCTTACTCAAAGATAATCGTTGCGGTTACAGAGCCCGAAGAGGTTGACGGTGTTTATGCTTCAGAAAAGAAGAAAAACGCCCTTGTCCTTAAATGGGATAAGGTAAGAAATGCAAGAGGTTATCAGGTTTATATGTACGATAAGGCTCAGGGCAAGTATGTAAGAAAGGCTGTGGTTTCCAAAAACAGTGCTGAAATCAAGGGTCTCAGCGCAAACAGTAGCTATACCTTCAGAGTAAGAGCATATTGGAAGTATGACGGTAAATACTACTACGGCGAGTTCTCCGACTCCTATAAGGCTAAAACTGCAGCAGCCTCCGCCTCTGCAAAAAGCTCAGCAGGCTCATCGGTAATTCCCGAATCAAAGGCAGCTCAGATAGCTCTCGGTCACGCAGGTCTCAAAAAGGCTGACGTAAGAGACTTTGAATGTGAGCTTGATTACGAAAGAGGCGTGAAGGTCTACGAGGTAAGCTTCGATTACGGCAGATATGAATACGATTACGATATCGATGCCTTAAGCGGAAAGATTCTTCGCAGCTATAAGGAAAGAGACTGATATCCTACGGATGTAATTTATGAGGTAACATAAACAACGCGGATTCACTGTACAAAGGTACAGTGAATCCATTTCTTTTATCGTAGTGCCTCCCTTGACACGCAGGATATTTCAATGTTATAATTTTACTGCTGAATAAACTAAAGGAGAGCAGCTATGAAAAACATCAAGAAAATAATCGCCCTGATTCTTGCAACAACTATTTTTATGTCCTGCGGCATAAACTGCTTTGCAGTAAGCGGAGAGACAGATGTCGCCGCAAAGGAAAGCTCTGTAAGCTTCTTTGATAAGATAGCCGCTTTTTTCAATAAAGCGATAGCCGCAATCAAGGACTTCTTTAACAAGGTTAAGGGCTTTCTCGGCATCAGCAGCAACTTCACCGGTGGCGACTACACCATCCCTGAAATTGACCTGAGCACTCTGCCTGAGGAGCTTAAGGGTACCAAGTATGAATACCTTTATGACCTTTACGTTATTGATGACAGCAGAGACTATATGGCACATCCCGACAGTGTACTCCTTAAGGACGGCAGTATTCTCACCGTTTATCCCGCGGGTCACGGTAAGGGCGCGGTGCTCAACAAGGTAAGCGCCGACGGCGGCATTACATGGACCGGCACTATTGAAAATACTCCCGAAAGCTGGGAAAGCTCACAGGAAACACCAACAATTTACCGCCTCGAATTTTCAGACGGCAGAGAGGATAAGCTCATACTTATCTCCGCAAATCCAAAGTGGCCAGGCAGCAGTACCGTAGGCGGATTTGAGTGCTCAATTTCAGACGATGAGGGTAAAAACTGGTCTGAATTTCAGCGTTTCTACTCTCTTGAGGATGAAAACAGCGTAGTACCCATTGTGGCTATGGCAAGCCTCACAAGGCTCAAGGAAAGCGGCGAATTTGTTGACAAGTGGATGGGCTTCTTCCACGATGCAGACTTCTATAACTATAAAACTATCCTTACCTTTGACGAAGAGGGCAATATGCAGTGGAGTGTGCCTGAAAAGTATTTTGCCCCTCACCGTGATATTGAAAAGAAAACAAATATGTGCGAGGTCGAGGTTATCCGCTCCGATATGGGCAAGGGCGATGAGCTTTGCCTTATCACAAGAAGCAACGCAAAGAACGTCAACACTCTTATTTCCTTCTCACAGGACGAGGGTAAAACCTGGAGTGAGCCCGTCGAAGCTCCCGCCGCTCTCAACGGTGAAAGACACAAGGCAGAATACACTCCCGACGGAAGACTTGTCATTTCCTTCCGCTCCATCGAAAGAGGTGAAAAGGCAGAGAATAACGCCAAAAACCGTACCGATAAGAGCAGAGGCTGGATAAGTGAAGGACTTGTCGCATGGGTCGGAACTTATGAGGATCTTAAAAACGGCACAGAAGGTCAATACCGCATCAAGCTCGCTCACACCTACGTTGAAGGACAGACCGAGCCAGAATACTATGCAAACGCCGATACGGGCTACTGCGGTAACGTGATTCTCCCCGACGGTACTGTCATGATTTGCAGCTACGGCAAGTTCAGCCCCGATAAGAAAACCGAAAACGGCAAGGAATATAAGACAAGCATCTGCGCAAAGAGAATAAGGCTCGAGGATCTTGACGAGCTGATAAAATAAATAAAACGGACTGTCAGTCGGCAGTCCGTTTTATTTATTCGTATGGTGTTATTTTATCTGTGCGTTCAAGCAGATAGTCAACGCTTGTACCGTGGAAATCTGCAATTTTGCAAAGGGTTTCGGGCGTCATGGAATTAACTCCGTTTTCATAGGCTGAATACGTACGACGGTTTATGTGAAGTATATCAGCCATATCCTGCTGTGTCATATCCTTATCCTCGCGAAGGTCACGGATTCTTTTGTAAATCATTCTATTCACCTCATAAATATTATGGTTGTTATTTAGTGATATAAAACCCGGTGCATCTACTGAGATTCAAGTAGCTTACAAATTAAACGACACAACTACAGACATAGTTGTTGAGCTTATCGGAAAAGACAATTATGGGGCTAAAGGATTTTTCGTATCAAAAACCTTCAGCTTAAACTAAACACCTTTCAGCGGGACAATTTGTCCCGCTTTTTTGTTAACTCCTTCCGTCAGCCTACGGCTGCCACCTTCCTCAAGGAGGAAGGTTTTTAT
>JAZULG010000078.1:0-41025 GCA_045603005.1 Acutalibacteraceae bacterium | reverse complement strand
CAATATGGTGCGAGAGACGGGACTTGAACCCGTACGAGCTGCCCCACACGCCCCTCAAACGTGCGCGTCTGCCGATTCCGCCACTCTCGCATATTCACTTCACTCTCTCGAGTGCTCGTATACTATACCACCTGATAACCGAAATGTCAATACTTTTTCGAGGTTTTTTTACAAAAAATATCAGTTATTTTTCAGCACGTCTGTCAGTGAAGTGTCGTCGTTGAATGTGTTAAGGTTATAAAGCATAAGCATATGTGTAAAACTGTATTCGCTCATTACCGTTTCCATTGATTCTGACATATAACGAGGGTCAACAATTACGATGCGGGAAAAATGGGGAGTCAGCATAGGTATCATACAGTTTGCATAGGAATCCTTGATAATGAGAAGGGTATTGTTGTTTGGCGCAGTTGTTTCAATGCTGACCTTATCATAATTTCCGCCGAGAAAAACCTCATACTTATTCTTTGCTTCAAGCTTTTCCTCGTGAAAGAGTGTAGCGGTTTTAATGCCGATGCTTTCATAGTTAACGGTATAGCTTTCCACACTGTCCTCCGGTACACAGATTTCTATTACATCCTTCGTGTCATGTACTCCTGATTTTGATGCAAGCGTACCCTCAAAGTAATCGGTAACAGGATAAAAGCTGTATTCTGTGTCTGCATCAAACTGCCAGCTTTCTGCAATTTGCAAATAAACGCCGAAGGCAGTACGTGTTGTCCAATGGTGGTCGGTTTTATAATAAAGCTCAGTACCGCTGTTTTTCATTTGCAAAATAACGGGTATTGTATCAAGGACGGTAAGACTATCCGAGGAAAGAGAAGAGTAAATGCTGTCAATCTGCTTTTGTTGATTGCTGAGAGTGAGATGGCGAGGGAGGTCCTCCGAATAAATAAAGCTGCTGTTGGGTACAACCGCAACAATAGTATTTATTTCGGGATGGGCACCGAGGAAAGAACTTATGGCGTCGGTTTTTTCTTTTGTTTTTTCAGCATCGTACTCGGTAGGATATTCAAAAAGGCGGTTGCTTGTGCCGATAATAACATCGTTTTCCTCTTTTTTGCCACTGAGACGGTCAAAATCTGTTTTAAGTGAAATTGCCTCATCTCTCAACGGAAACTGATCGGACAACCAGCTTTCAAAGTCTGCCATAAATGAGCCGTCAAAAAGTGCAGAAAGTGAGAAGTGCGGCTTCTGAGAAAGCATACGGTTTTCTGCCTGCGAAAAGTCCTTATCCTTTACTGCAAGAGTAAATATGCCTGCACCTGCCGTCAGAAAAAGAAAGCAGGCTATGAGGGCATAACAAAGCAGAGGTCCGACAGAGCTTTTCTGCGGTCCGATATCAGAACTTATTGTTTCATTACGTTTTTCTTCTGACATAAACTAATTCCTTTCAGAATCTGAAATATAAAAACGGATTGTAGGTTTCGCTGAGTAAAAATGCAATGCTAAAAACAAAAACTGCAGTGTAGAAGAGACTATGAAGTGCAAAATCAGCAGTTTTGTTTTTAATTTTAGGCAAATTCTCAAAAAAGCCGCCTGATGAAAGACACATTATAAACATCGGGAAACCGTAGCAGGCAAGAAGATATGCGGCCTTCGCATCAAAAAGCGGATTGCAGTATGTACCCGCCATAGCCTTAAGATAGACGAAGGCTATGCTGATATCGGTGCTCGAAAACAGTACCCAGCCCACCATCACGGTAACCATTGTAGCTATTCTTCTTAAAACAACGGGTATTTTATCAAGAACCGAGCCGAGCAGAAACTTCTCTATAATCAGAAGTACACCGTAGAAGGCACCCCATGCTATGAAATTCCATGAAGCTCCGTGCCACATTCCAGTAAGTGACCATACGGCGAGAATGTTCAACACTGTACGGAAATTGCCTTTTCTGTTTCCTCCGAGAGGTATGTATACATAATCTCTGAACCAGGAGCTGAGGCTGATATGCCATCTGTGCCAGAAATCAGATATACTTGACGCACGGTATGGGAAGTTAAAGTTTTTGACAAAATCAAATCCGAGCATTTTTCCAAGACCGATAGCCATTTCCGAATATCCGCTGAAATCGAAATAAATCTGCATACTGTAACAGAGAATGCCGAACCAGACCGTAGTCATTGACTGTGCTGTAATATCTGTAAGAAGAATATCTGTATAAATTTTTCCTGCAGGATTTGCAAAAATAACCTTTTTTCCAAGACCACGGATAAAAATCAGTATACCCTCACAAAAAAGCTCTTTTGAAAAGCTCCTTTCTGAAAGCTGCTTTTCGATATCCGAATACTGTACGATAGGACCTGCGATAAGCTGCGGAAACATTGTAATATAAGCCGCAAAAGGGATAAGCTTACGCTGAGCCTTGACCTTACCCTTGTATATGTCGATTATGTAAGATAAAATCTGAAAGGTGTAAAAGGATATACCCACAGGTAACGGTAGCTGACGGTTAGTCAGTGAGGTGCCGAAAACGGAATTTATGTTGTCGATGACGAATCCGGAGTATTTGAAATAGCCGAGAATAAACAGATTGAATATAACTGAAATTATGAAAAGAAGACGGGCTGTATTAGTACGGCTCTTTTTCTTTGAGACGTATATGTCAATGCCGATGCTGTAATTGAAGAATATGCTTATCAGCATCAGAAGCACGTATACAGGCTCTCCCCAGGCATAAAAAACCAGGCTTGTTACAAGAAGCACAAGATTTTTCTTTCCGATTTCAGCTTTTTTATTTTTAATGCTTATCGGAATAAAATAAAGTGCAAGTGTAACAGGCAGAAAAGCAAAAAGAAAGGCTGTACTGCTGAAAACCATTAAAAACTACCTCGTTTAAAGAGAATTTCTGAATAATAAAAGTGCATCCGACGGATTTTCTCCTACGTAGTAAAAGAGATATCCTTTTTCATAAACAAGAGCCGCATTCTTAAGAAGAGAGCTTTGCTCGGGTGCATAGGAGTCAAAAAGCCTGATTTTTTCCTGACGTTGTGATTCAACAGACTCCATTATCGGCTCACAGTGCTCTTTATCTGCCCTGATTATAAGGATTTCTCTAACATCCATAACAGAATCAGTGCTGTAATAGCAGAAATAATCGAGCTGCTCCGTATCGGTATTGTACCTCTTTTTTAAGAAAAGGTTGTTTCTTTCTGTCATACCGTCGGTATTTACCGATGAAATAATCTGTTTGCAAAGATGCTCGGGGTCTGTTGCGGAGGTTTCCTCATCGCTTGAAACGAATATGATAAAAGCAACAAGGCACACCAGAGCAACAACCTCACTGAGTCTTATGATTAGCTTATTCATTTATAAATCTCCTTTTCGGCAACAATACTCCTTAGCCAGTACTTCTCATAGAATTCACGGCTGAGATGTATTCCGTCATAGGCGTAGTATTCCTCCGACTCGGCAAAGCTGTCGCTGTTATCGAGAAAATCTACTCCGAGCTGAGCGCACATTTCCTTCATAGCGCTATTATACTCATCGATACGTCTGAAGCGTGAGGCTCGGGCTTTGCTTGTATCTACGGGGAAAATGCTGCTTACAATTATTCTGGAGTAGGGAAGCTCTTCCTTGAGCTCTGTCAGAAGCTCTGTATAAAATGCGATAAATTTTGCAGGCTGATGCGATCCCTTTTCAAGGTTGTTGAGTCCGTAGTGAAGGATAAGTACCTTGGGACTCATACGCACAAGCTTTGCCTTATTCTCTGAGAGATGATAAAGACTTGCGCTGACCTGAGTAATGAGATTATTGCTGTTGAGAATGTTATATGCTTCAAGTCCGTTCATAAGTGAATCACCTGCAATATACACATCCTTATACAGATTGCGGTAGCTGATTTCGCCGTTATCAAGCTTGTTGAGTATTTCTTCTTTTTCTGATTGCTGCTGATTCTGTTGCTGCTGAAAATCAAGTTCCTGCTTTACCTTATCGATGTTATGCCGGACGTTTTCTACCTTTCCCTGAGAAAGAGAAGAAAGAAGCTGAGTGTCGGTTTCGGTTACGACGGGAGATGATTTTGAAGAATACATTTTCAGAGCGTTTACCGTCGGATATATAAGCATTATAAGAATCATAAGTATGCTGACAATTGATTTTTTCACTGTTTTCACCTTTTGATATAAAATTTGAACCTAAATATTAAGTTTACAACTTTTTTCGATTTAAATCAATATATTATTTTACTTTTCTGCACTATTTTACAAGTACTAACAGTATCAATTCTTAAAATTACATATTTCGTGTTTTTGTTGACAATTATTAATTAACAGAGTATAATATGAATAAATTTGAAAGGGAGGAAATTTTATGAAAAAAATTGTTGTTGGCGGTGCAGGCCACGGCGGACTTTCTGCGGCAATTGTTCTTGCAAAAAAAGGATATGACGTAACCGTAGTTGAGCTTAAAAATCCGGCAGATATGGGATATGACTGGCACGATACGATGCCCGGGGATACTTTTGAATATGTGGGTATTGATTATCCTGAGGAATACGAGCCGTCAAACAGAATGGCATATGTTGCACCTGACGGAAAAACCAAGGTTGTTATGCCTGACGCACAGCGTATTGACGTAGACCGTAAAATACTCATAAATCACCTCATTTCCCTTGCCGATAAGGCAGGCGTAAAGCTTGTTTTCGGTCAGAAAATCCTTGCTCCGAAGACAGCAGGCGCATGGGTAACAGGCTTTACTGCAACCGACGGCGAAAACACATATGAATACAACGGCGATCTTGTAATAGATGCCTGCGGTATGAATTCACCCTTAAGAAGAAACCTTCCTGCCCATTTCGGCATTGATAATGAAATTGACAAGCAGAACATCTTTGATGTTTACAGAATCTACTTTGAAAATCTTACGGGAGAGTTAACCGATCCTCAGTACATCGTTACCTTCTTCAATCTCGATAAGCCCGGTATTGACTGGATGAATACAAATAAGGACTTTGTTGATATTATCGTCGGCAAGTTTGAATTCAGCGGAGAGCTTACTCAGCAGGAAATTGATGCAACTATTGCCAAGTATAAGGCTCAGTTTCCCTATATAGGCGATAAAGTGCTCAGAGGCGGAACAGGTGTTGAACGCATTCCCATAAGAAGAATGCTTCCTCTCATCGTTGCCAACGGATACGCTGCTGTCGGTGACAGTGCAGGTATGACAGTACCTCTTACGGGCAGCGGTATTGCTCTTAGTATGAAGGCGGGTAAAATTCTTGCAGATACAGTTGAAGAAGCAGGAGACAAGGAGCTTTCGGTTAGCCGTCTCTGGGGTTATCAGTATAAGTATTTCACAGACTTCGGCAAGGATTATATACTTCTTGATCTTTTCAAAAACTTCTTTACATATATCGACAGCGATGATATAAATTACATTATGGAAAAGGAAATTCTCACTGCCGATAAGATGGCGGTTGCTGACGGATTCCCGTTAAAGATAGAGCTTTCATATCTTCTTCACGTGTTGTCCGTTGCATTCCCTCTTATGCCGATAGTACCTGATATGCTCAAGTGCTTCAAGGGTCTTCCTCTTATGCCTGTGGCAACAAAAACCATCCCTGAGAAGTATGATGCACAAAAGGTACATAGCTGGATAAAGCTTTATAAATCACTTTAATCAAAACGGTGCTTCTGTATTGAAATTGGAAACAGAAGCACCGTATTTTTTGTAATGTTTTGTAAACAGTTATTCTCTTGACTAATTTACCGTATAATGCTATTATTATAAAAAACATCCGAAAGGGGGCGTTGAGCTTGACCTATGAGCAGATAAGTGCACTTGAACCGCTTTTTGGAAAGTGGAATGTGGAGGATACTGTAGCAGAGGGAAAAAACACAACTGTGTTCAAGGTTTCCTGCTATGAAAATTCAAAAAGAATATCCGGAGCAGTAGAGGCTATAAAGATCCCCGGCAGTAATGAGGAAATCAGTCTTGCGATTGAGTCTGAAAAGTTTGCTACTGTTGATGAGTATCTTGCCTTCGCCGAAAAGAGCATCTGCGATAATATCGAAAAGATGATGGCGTTTTCTGAGAGCAGCAACATTGTTAATTATTATGATTACACCGTAGTAAGAGAAAGTAACTGTTTTTACGTGCTCATTCTCAGGGAGCTTATGACGCCGCTCAGTGAATATATCAAAGACAGACGTATTAAGCAGAAGGAAGCGGTAAAGCTCGGCTGGGATATTTGCAGTGCAATCGATGAGTTCAGACAGGCGGGCATAATTCATAAGAGCATCAATCCCGATAATATTTTCATAGGCGAAAATGCATCCTTCAAGCTCGGTGATTTCGGCATTGACAGACTGTACCGTAAAAAAAGCGGAACAGCAAGCTATAAGCCTCCCGAATACTTCAACGGTAGGGAAAGTGATTCAGAGGATATATACGCCCTCGGAATGGTGCTTTACAGACTTATGAATAACAACCGTGTGCCTTTTCTGCCTGCTTTTCCTGCTCCCGTTTCTTACGAGGACAGAGAAAGAGCTTCTTCAAGGAGGCTCAGAGGGGATATGTTCCCGATGCCTGCAAATGCGGACAGCGGCCTTGCAAAGATTATCTTTACCGCAACTGCATTCAGACCCGAGGAAAGGTATTCTTCTCCCTTACAGTTCAGAGATGGAATAGAAAAATATGTCCGTAATGCGTTGACAGAGAGCAGTCAGCCCAAGCCTGTTGCCGTACCCGAATATGAACCTGTACCGCAGCGTACAGACGGTGCTGCGAGTGTCAGCGGAAAGGATAAAGCTGCTTTTGCCGAAGCATTCAGGGATGATGATGTACCTGAAGAAAAAAGCTATAAAAAATGGTACATTGTTATCGGCGTGCTTGTTGTGATACTTGCGGTTATGGTCGGAATAATAATCGGCTCGCTTCCCGGAAAGGAAGATACAGATAACGACGACATAGTCTTTTCACCGCAATATGAAAGCACGACTCAGGGAAGTACAACTGAGCCTGCTACCGAGGAAAGTACGACCGTAGTTGAGGACACTACCGCCACAACCGAGGAGCTTACTACTCAGGAAATAACAACTGAGCCCTCAACCACTGAAGAGGCGACCACTGAGGAGCAGACCACGGAGCAGGCTGTAACAGAAGAGACTACTCTGGAGGTAACATTGCCTACAAATCAGCAGCCTGATGATGAGCCTATACGTCCAGGTGATATTGCTGCAGACGGAAGGATATATACGGAGCTTACGGGATGCAGTGTTATATTTACTCCTCAGAGCGATGATGACAACAGTATTGTTATAGAAATATCGGCAATGAACGGAGATAACCCGCGTTTTGTGAAAACACCGTATGTATTTATGGAACGTGAAGGGTATATCATACTTCGTTCAGATCTTGCGGTGACCGTTATTGAAAGTGGGTCTGTAAGCTATATCTGTGAGCTTGCCGCGGCTGACGAAAACTTTTACTATGACCCCGAGGAGTATGTTTATTATATCGTGCTTCCCGAGGGTACGATAGAAACCGACTCTGCAATAAGCATGGAGCAGAGAATAGATTTTTAATCGGAAATAATCAGGTGCTTACGGATGATAGGCACCTGATTTTGTTTCATAATTTATATAAGGAAAAATGAGTTAAGTATATGCTCAGTGGAAATTCGGAGTACTTGCATATGAAGAAAAATTTTTATAAAAAACGAAATTTTTCTGAAAAAAGTATTGACATTTCGGTTGTCAGGTGGTATAGTATACAAGCACTCAAGAGAGTGAAGTGAATATGCGAGAGTGGCGGAATCGGCAGACGCGCACGTTTGAGGGGCGTGTGGGGCAGCTCGTACGGGTTCAAGTCCCGTCTCTCGCACCAAAGCTCAGTAGCCAGAAGGCTGCTGAGTTGTTTTTTTATCTACAAAAAAAGTATACGAGGGACTTGAACCCTAAGAGGGTGAGAAGCGTTAAGAAAACAATCCGGCGGATTGTTTTTAGCTTCAAAGTCCGAAGTCTGGTACCGAATGCGAAGCATTGGGTCGGCAAAGCCGTGTCCCGTCTCTCGCACCATAGCTCAGTAGTCAAAAGGCTGCTGAGTTGCTTTTTGTAACAAAAAGGAAGCGCAAAAACTGCACTTCCTTTTTCAGCTTTACTTTTATACTTTTCCGTTAAAAATCAACCTTAAGGCTGGCGTTGTCATCATCAATACCGCTGTTATAGAGAAGAGGCTCGAGGATGTCACTCAAGGTATATCCCGCAAGCGAATTCTCGACGTTAACATGAAGTCGGGAAAGAAGCTTCTCTATCTTTTTTATACTGCCCATAAGCATTTTGTATTCAACAGTTTCGGGCGAATAGTGGGGATTACCCCTGTAAAGAAGAGCGGCAAGCTCAAGAATAAGCTTGACAAACTTTTTATCCTTTGCTGAAGCGTATTCCGCTTCTTTCATTCCGTTATACTTTCTTGAGAACCTGATTACCTTTTCATAGGTAAGAGCATTGAGCTTTTTACCGAAGTACATAACAATTTTAGGATGCTTGAGTATAAAATCATTGGGAAGGGTTATGCCTCCCTCTGTTTTTACAAGAGCTTCAACATCGTGCTCCATGTTATAAGGAATGCTTTCGATAATACCGAAGAATCCGTTTCTTGCATACTCTGTAAAGGACATACCGAGTGAAAGCTCGGGTAAATCAATGTCAATTGTACGGATTTCAACATTTCCGGTTTCTGTGTCAACTGTAATTTTTCTCATCTTCGGCGGATAACCGGAAAGAGATGAAGTCTGTACACTGTAAATCTTGTTACCCTTATCGGTTGTAACCTCTCTCATACGCTGAATGTGTGTATGTCCGCTGAAGAAAAGTCTTACGCCCATATCAGCAAGCTCTCTTATTCTCTTTTCGCCGTTGACAAAGGTGTTACCCTTTCCCATTACATCATAGGCGGGAGACGGTGTGATAATCGGCCAATGAGTACCGCATATGACTATACCACCCTTTTCCCTTGCGGCATCAACATGACCCTTGACCCATTTCATCAGTTCATCTGAAAAAGACGGCATATTATTTTTATCCTCAGATGTAAGGTCATATCCCATAGCTATGTAGTAAAGACCCGGCAGAATTTCAGCTATGTAGGTTGTATCGTCACCCTTGTAATAGTCGAAACCCTTATCTCTTCCGTAGGGATAGTACATCCTCACTACCTGCTCTCTCGGAAGATGCACGGCAGGTACTCTCTTACCGTTTTCGTCAATACTGTAAATATCAAAATAAGGGTAGTCATGTGTATCTGTCACAACAAAGGGATTTCCCCCGTTTTTGCTGAATTCGCCGAGAAGAGCACTCATTTCATTGTGGCTGTATTCATCGCCGTGATTTGTAAGGTCACCTGTGATAATGACTGTATCCGTATCCTCATCGGCTGAAATTACGGAAAGAGCCTTTTTAATTGCCTCCTCACTTGTAATAATACAATTCTGTGTGTGAGGCTGAGGTAAGGTACGCCAATCGCAGGCAAAGTTTTTCTTGCTGTAATAGTGAACATCTGTAATGTGATAGAAATTATAAACCATCTACATCTTTCTCCTTAAAATCATCGTGTTTTCTCCAAATTTTCAGTGTAGCGTCCACGTCGGAACAGTACTTTCTCCACTCAAAGCGTCAGTTTAAAATATACACATCCGCTGATAAAGAGCTCCAAGCACGTTGTTACGCTTACTCTGAACTTTTAACAATGATATCACATTTTATATCGATTTTCAATAAAATAATTATTTCCGGAAATATTTTCTGCCAAATATAGTGAAATTTTATCAGAATTATGATAGCATATAATAATCATAACATCTTATTTCAGATCGGATATATAAAATATGGCCTGTTTATCACTATCCCTGTGCAAAAACAAAAGTAGTTTTTCAAGGAACAAAATATTAATTACCAAAGGACAGATAAAATGTTGCAATCATTAAGTAATAAAAAATCCAACTTTCTCATCTTTCTCTGCTGGGCGGCATATACCTCGGCTTATGTTTCAAGACTCAGTTATAATGCATCCCTTGTTGAAATAATCTCTCAGCTGAATACAACAAAGCAGGCTGCAGGTACTGTAAGCTCATTTTTCTTTTTCTCATACGGTGCAGGTCAGCTTATTAACGGTATTCTCTCAAAAAAATACAACACCAGATACTCGGTTACCGTGGCTCTTGTTGCCTCTTCGGTAATAAACCTTGCCATGACCTTCTGCAGCGGCATAGATATAATGAAGCACCTGTGGTTTTTCAACGGAGCATTTCAGTCAATTCTGTGGTCATCTCTCATCAAAACGCTCTCGGATAAGCTCGATGACAGTAAGCTTTCAAGAGCAGTTATGGTTATGAGCACTACCGTTGCCTCCGGCACCTTCGCTGCCTACGGACTTGCGGCTCTTTTCTCTGCGCTGAAGCTTCAATGGACTCTGATTTTTTACATATCAGCAGCAATATCAGGTCTTGTTGCAGTGCTTTGGTTTATGGGAATAGGTACTGTTCAGAAGGACGGCAAAAGGTCAGAAGCTGTTTTGGAAAAATCAAAAAAGAAACTTTCTCTCACACCCGTCTTCATTATAGGCATTGCCGTTATTCTCGTTTCAGCGGTCACAAACGGATTTATCAAGGACGGTATCACCACATGGGTACCATCCATTCTGAAAGAGGAATTCGGTGTTTCCTCTTCACTTTCAATTATCATCACCCTCATTCTTCCCGTTTTGTCGGTTTTCGGCACATCAATCGTAAATGCACTGCATAAAAAACAAAAGGATGCAAATGCCCTCAACGGCATATTCTATTTCTTTTCACTGCTTCTTACGGGTCTCATTATTCTCACAATCAACCTGAAATCAGTACCGATAACCCTTGCTCTTTTCGGAGGTATAGCCTGTCTGATGTCTGCGGTCAACAACGTTATAACAAGTGTTGTCCCCCTTTATTCAAGAGACAGCATTGACTCTGGTCTTTCGGCAGGACTGCTTAATACCTTCTGCTACATAGGAAGTACTCTTGCAACATCTCTGCTCGGCGGAATTGCCGATACAAAGGGCTGGAACGCAGTGTTTATGTGTATATTTATTTTCACGGCAGCTTCTCTTGTTCTTTGTGTGACAACAGTCTGCTTTACCAAAAAGAAAAGCAAAAAAGCGGCTTAAATTCAAGTTAAAACATCAGGGAGCATATCAGATATGCTCCCCTTCTCCTATTATTATTTCCCTGTCAATCTTTCCGAGAAAGCTGTTGTTTTCTATAACAAAGCTTTCTTTTTTATTTCCTTGCAGAACTATACCGTAGCTCGGCGAATCAATTTCATCCGGAGAAATGAAACAGCTGTTCTTTACGCTTACGCCATAAACCGAGGGTCTGAAAATTATATATCCCCTGCTTTTACCCCATAAGCCTGACGGTCCGTCAAAAATATTACCGCTGATTTCAATTCCGTTATGTGCACAGTCTCCGTGGTGTCCTATAGCGGGAAAACCGGCACATTTGAATATGTTGTTTTTTATAACTATATTGCGGCATACAGTATCATCCTTACAGAAATCGATAAGCTTGCCTTCACAGTTATAAACGGGACCGTAGGAGCCTTCACGGGCAAGATCAAGCTGCAGATGCTCATTGAGCAGTCCTTCGTGTATACTCGTATAAGTGTTTCCTTCGAAAATGCAGTTTTGTACCAACGCGTTTTCAGTTGAATTGATTTCTATGAAATGCCACTGTGAGCAGTTGACAAACCTGCAGCCTTCAATAGTAATATTCCTGCAATGTACTGTATTAATAAGCGTGGATTTTTCCGTCACTGAGGCATTTCCGTCGAAAACGCCTCCCGATATCACAACGTCGTGAGTACCCTCATATCCGCTCCATTCCGGCTCAGAATAGGCCGCAAGCAGATATCTTGTTATCGGCAAGCTGTCACCACTTCTCAAAACAACCGCCTTGTCGGAAAATCTGAGAGTCTGATTTGAATAAAAAATCAGCGTTGCGGAAATGAGATATACTCCGTCAGGGAAATATACAGTACCTCCGTCCTTTGCTTCATCTATGCACTCCTGAAGTACCTTTGTATCATCGTGTATGCCGTCTGCATACACGTTTTTTCTGTCTGTTACCTTTATAAATTTCACAGTGGACTCTCCTTATATCCGTTCAGATGTATGATGTGTTCTTGAAATTCTCGCAGCTGCACCTGTAAGATGGGATATATCACGGTATTCACCGTCATAATCACTAAACAGTCCTTTCGGAATCTGTGCAGTCCAGCCCTTTTCGTTAAAGACGGGCAGACCAATTCCCATTGAATAAAGGATGATAGCCGCAAGGTCACGTATATTCATTTCTCCGATTTGACCCTGCTTTATGCCCTTTCCCACTGCGGCAAAGGTTACATATTTTTCCGCATCGGTCCAACCGCCATGAGTACCCTTACCGTCCCCCGGATTTGTACCGCCGTGATCGGATATTACCATAAAGAGAGTGCTTTCGGCAATTCCTGCCTTTATAACGGCAGAATAAACATCTCCTATAAGTACATCGACATTCTCAATTGCTTTGATATGGTTAGGTGTACCATAGCCGTTACTGTGGCCGGCACCGTCTACACTGTCGAAATGAACAAAAAGAAAATCGGGCTTTTTTTCGCAGATATAATCGCAGATAAGCGGAGTCAGAAGCTTATCCTTTGCCGTTTTTTTCTCTACCTTCAGACCTCTTTCAACAATTCCTCTGTTTATGGGATTCCAATCGCAGTAGGAGCCGAGCTCAGCATTCGGGTAAGATTTTCTTATGCGGCGGAAGACAGTCGGTTTTTTTGACCATATGGGATACGGCAAAACCGAAACACGGTTATTTGTCAGATGATGCATCTCAGGTCCAACACCTATAAGCATAGAGCCCCAGCATTCTGCACTGATTGTAGGCTTTGAGGAAAGTGCACTGTAGGTTACTGCGCCCTTTTCGAAAATACTGTCAAACTGCGGTGTTTCTGCCTGCTGAAAGAATGCACCTGCACCGTCAACACCTATAACAATAATATGCTCATACTTTCTTGACATTTTAAAGTCCTCGCTTTCCGATAATGCTTAAGAAGTCTCCCTGCAGATGCAAGGAGACTTCGTTTTTATCCTTGTATATTATTCACCAAGAGCTTCCTTTACCTGCTTGAGAGTTTCGTTTTCCTCATGACGTGCTTCACGGATTGCTTCAAGCTCACGATACATCTGTTGCTTCTTTTCACCTTCAACATTATAGGCAAATTTGAGCACAACAGCTCTTATAACGTTGGCAATAGTATAGCCGAAGAGAAGGAAGGCTAAAAGCTTGAGACAAGTATCAAGGTATGTGGGACGGGCCTGCATTGTTTCAACAAGGTTACCTACCTTTGAAGCCTCATAGCCTGCCCATGCAACCATATAGGGTATAGCAAGTTCCTTGAGGTAGTTGAAGCCGGAGTTGACCCAACCGGGGATAATACCCTGAACAGCTTCCATTCTTTCGCCAGTCTTCCATTCAAGATAATCATAGAATTCAACATCAAAGTGAGATTTTGAAAGCTCCTGAATACCGATACCGATACCGAAAATGAAATAGAATACATAGAAGAATATACTGTTCCAGCCTTCGAAGAATCTGATTCCCATTTGTGCTTCAACAAAGCAGATAGCGAAGAGTATACCTGCCGAAACAGGTGAATAGATACCGCAGAATTTGAGAAGCTTTGTGGGCTCATACTTCTTTGAAAGCTTTGTGGTAATGAGATTACCTACAACAGTACCGACAGCTGTCGGAAGTGTAAGAAGAAGATTCTTTGATGAGCCTACTGTAATAGCAACAAGGAAGGTTGACATTTTACCGAGCATAGCAAAATTAGTACCCCACTGCATATATTGGAAGGCACGGTAGTTTCTGTCCTTGAAAAGAGCCAGAAGAGTTTTTGAAACCTTTACCTTTTCCTTCTGTGGCAATTCAATTCTTTCCTTACAGAAGAAGGCACACATAAGGTTACCGGAGGCTGTAACAACAGCTGCAACAAGAGCGAGTGTCATATACATTGCATTCTTGTCGTCGCTGAAAATACCGTAAACAAAGGTTGCAATATAAGCTCCGCCATAGCCGATATAATAAGATAACTGCCATATTGTTGCTGCGGTTTTCTTTTCCTTGGGGTTGGGAGAAATAACCTGAATAATGTTCTGTCCTGCATTGTTAAAGGCATTGAATATAGTCTGACAACAGGCTATTCCGTAACGGAAAAGGGTCATCTGCTGAATAGTCCATCCCTGGGGAACGTAGAAGTATAAAGCCGTAAGGGTGAATATAGGAATAAGGCAAATAACATACCAATGGCGATATCTGCCCCAACGGGTTCTGAACTTCTGGATAATCATACCGGAAATTGCACCCATTGCAATACCTAAAATTGTTGTCATTGTGGTCTGTACGGCAAGAATATCTGCAATTGAATCGGAATCAACACCGACAGGACCGAAATAAAGCTCGTGTAAGAATGCTGTGGCAAGTGTACCCGTAAGAGTTGTACCGAACATACCGCCGATTCTTGCAAGCATAACGCAGGCATACTCGAATTTCGATATGTACTTACCATTGTTTCCTGACAAGGCATTCTGCGGAATGTCTGCAGAAGAAGTTTTTTTGTTTTTAAACATCATATCATCTCCAAAATTTCTTTTTGTATAATATTAACCTTATTCACCTGAAAAATCAACACTTTTAGTCAAATCAAACAGATTGAGCTTGTAATTTTTTTATTCGTATATTTTTAGTCATATACAATCCTTAAATATTTTTTCCTTGCGCCAGCCGTTATTCGTCCCCACGCAATTAAAATTCTCAATCACCAACTTCTCACAGTGTCGTGCCCAGATACCGTAGGCGGGAAGATTTCTGAATCTCCAGCATTCCGGATACTCCTTGGCGTATTCGGGAATAAAAAGACGTCTGTCTTTTATTTCAACCGCATCACGGTATCTGATATCAAAATCTCTCAGGATAATATCCCTGCAACGCTTCACTTTGCCTTTTTCTCTGTAGCCTGCGATAATAACGGGAAGCTCCGCATCCGTTGCTCTTATGTTTTCAACAGTAACATCGTAAAGCTCACTCTTACCGTCAAATGTCTCCCTGCTGACAGGTCCGATGCCGTCATCCTTCTTTATAATCTCGGTTTTATTTGCGGTTGACGCAGTTACCTCGGCGGCTCTGTTACGGTTACAAAGGCGGATAAACAGCGGACAAGTGCATTTTTTCATTTCAATGTTACGCACAGTGATTCCGTGTACCCTTGCACCGTCACACGCCTCTATGGAAACTCCCGATACTGCTCCCGGATAAAGGTCGGTCATAAAAAAAGAGCAGTCCTCAACTCTTACCGAGTGAATATCATAGGTAGTCTCCGTACCTATTTTGAAGCAGTTTGTTCTCGACATAACCTCACAGTTTCTGACCGTTATATCGTGCATCTCCCTTTCACAGCCGCACCAGACAGCATTTTTTATCACAATGCCGTCATCGGCGGTTGAAATAAAGCAGTGATCTATTTCAACATTATTGCTGCCCGCTATATCGAGTCCGTCAGAATTTGCAACATTACGGTTATTCCATATTACTGTGTCTGTAATTTTCACTCCGTCACACAAAAGCATTTTATATGTCCACCAGGGAGAATCTTCAAAGACGATGTTATGAATATTAACGTTTCTGCATCGCTCTGTAAGGAGTATGGAGCCGTACTTTGACTTATGCGCAAAGCGTAGCTGCGCACGGTAGACACGCCTCATCTGAATGACATCAATGACGGGATCGGGGGTAAATCTGTTTTCACTTACCGGCTTAAGTCCGAAAAAAGTACCGTTTCCGATGATTTTACCGCCACCGGTTATCGTTATATTATAACATCCGTCAGCATAGAGAAGGGCATTATGCTCGTATCCCTTTCCCGTTGTATTTGCCGAAAGCACACTGTTTTTACCGATAAAGAGTGTTACATCAGAACGAAGGAACAACGTTGTTACAGTATAATAACCGTCTTTAATAAGAACAGTACCGCCGCCGCTTTCACTGCAGGCATCAATTGCAGCCTGAATTGCCGCAGTATTTTCCTGCTCGCTTCTATCTTCACCGGCACCGAAGGTACACACATCAAAAATTCTGCCCTCGGGCTCTTCATTGAAATTTATATACTTTTCCAAAGGATAGTAGGATGCATAGTCCCCGTCTCTTACCTCTGTATATGGCTCTCCCTCGGTTACTCTCAGATCCTTGCCGAAAAAGATGGTGTAAAGCTTATCTTTCAATGTTCTTTTAGTTTTCATAAAAATCACTCCTGCGGCTTCGTTTTGTTCATTTTATCATATTCTTAAGGCGATGTAAATTAAAAATGCCAAAACAGCAAAATCTTTTCGGATAAAATAAGCTATATCAAAATCTCAGGATTGACACCAATTAAAATTTGTTATAAAATTATTAAAAAATTATAAGAGGTTTTGATTATGAAGGATTACATCGACAGAATAATTAAGCCGAAGCTTCAGGGTGACGGCGGTGAAATTGATTTCATCTCCTTTGAAAACGGTATTCTTACCGTGCTTCTTCAGGGTGAATGCTCTAAATGTCTCATTGTAGAACGCTGCATAGCCTGGATTGAAAGCGAAATTCTGCGTGATACGGGCGAAAAGGTAAAAATTGCAGTTCAAAAGAAAAAACCCTTCTTCTGGGATAAGGATTAAGGCGGTGAAGCATAATGGCACATATTAAAGTTGTAAGAAGAAGTATGCGACCCGAGGAGTGGACAGATTTACGCTTCGGTTGGCTGAAGAGATACATATACGAAGAAAAATATGAAATCGAAACTCTTATGGTACGTGACGCACGTCAGGTTGCAGAAATGCAGTATGAGTTTTATCCTGAGGGTTGGAGAAATCTCCGTAAGGGAGACATGTATTTCACTCCCGACGGTACCGCTTTTTTTGAAGCAGATGTTACGGTACCCGAGCATTTAAGAGGTAAAGAGCTGTGCTTTTCTCTCAAAACCGCCGCTGAAATTATTGTAAAGGTAAACGGTAAATATGTAGGCGGCGTTGATCCCAACCGAGACAGAATCCTCCTGTCACCCTATATCAACTCCGATGTGCTTCACTTTGAGATGGAAGGCTACAACCGTTCAAAGCCTGATGACGAGCGTAATCCTGAGTCACTTTCAGTCCGTGGCTGCCGTCAGATTTTTGAGGGCGCTTATCTTGCAACAATAAACCGTACGGTGCTCGACCTTGTATATGACCTTGAGCTTCTTCTCGATATAGCAAAAAGTGACCTTTTCAATGAGGATTACAGAGCCTTCCTTAACCGTGAAATCAATAACGCACTTAATCTCATTGATTTTGACGATCTGAATAATAAGGACGTTGCAAAGGCAAAAAAATATGTTGACGATGTAATTTATGCCAACGATGATTACAAAGGCAACGGTGACGTGGCTCTTATCGCCCACTCTCATCTTGACATCGCATACTATTGGAGAAGAATTCACAGTGTTCAGAAAAATCTGCGCACCATTCTTATCCAGCTTCGCCTTATGGACAGATATCCCGACTTCAGATATACCCACACTCAGGCTTATACCTATGAAACACTTGAGAAGTATTATCCCGATGTATTTGAGGAGCTTAAAGAAAAAATCGCAAACGGTCAGTTTGAGCCTGTTGGTGCGATGTATGTTGAGCCCGACTGTAATATACCGACAGCCGAAAGCCTTATCCGTCAGTTTATGTACGGTCAGCATTACTTCCGTGATAAATTCGGAAAAACTGTAAAGAACTGCTGGCTTCCCGACGTTTTCGGCAACAGTTGGATTCTGCCTCAGATACTCAGAAAAAGCGGTGTTGACTACTTTGTATCAAACAAAATGTCAACCTGGAACGATACAAACAGATTTCCGCATAACAACTTCATCTGGAAGGGTATCGACGGCAGTGAGGTTTACGCCTGCGTACACCCTACTCACTTCATAACCTGGAATATGCCCTCACAGATTCAGGAAAACTGGGAGGCTTATCAGGATAAAAATCAGGGCGGACAGACAATGTCCATGTTCGGCTACGGTGACGGCGGCAGTGGCTGTACCGAGGAAATGATTGAGGTTATGCATCGCTTCAACAAGCTTTCCATTATGCCGAAAACCGAGCACATCGGCGGTCAGGAATTCCTTGAAAAAAACCTGAAGGACAATAAAAACCTTGCTAAATGGGACGGTGAGCTTTATCTCGAAATGCATCGCGGTACATTTACAACAAAATCCAAAATGAAAAGATATAACCGTCAGCTTGAATACAAGCTGCGTGAAGCGGAAATTCTCTCCACTCTCCGCCATTTAAAGGGAGAAGAGTATCCGTATGAAGAAATCCGTGATGTTTATAAAAAGCTTCTCATAAACCAGTTCCACGATATTCTTCCCGGAAGCCATATAACGCCCGTTTACCGTGATGCTATGGCAGATTACGAGGAAATAGAAAGAAGAGTAGATCGTATTATCGGTACCGGTGACAGATATTTCAACTCCCTCGGCTTCACACGTAAGCATCTTACCTTCATTCCCGATGAAAACGGCGACAGTATCCGCTACGGAAGAAAGGGCTTCTGGACTATCCCCCATCTTCCCGCCCTTTCAAGCGGAGAAATCGTAAAGAGCAGTACTGACGAAAAATGGCTCATGCTCGGTGACAAAGTGATAACCCCCTTCTATGAATTAAAGTTCAATGAAGACGGAAGCATCGAAAGCCTTTATGACAGAGTACTTCAGCGTGAATGGGTCAAGGGCGACTTCAATAAGCTTAAGCTTTACAAGGATAATCCCGGTGTATATGATGCGTGGGATATTCTCCCCAACTACACTGACAGAGAGGTAGACGTAAAAGTTCTTTCCGTTCTTGAGCTTATCGAAAGCAATTCAGAGGTTGCCTCCTTCGCTTGTACTCTTGCCACCGAAAAGAGTACATGGAAAAGAATTATCCGCGTTTTCCGTCAGTCACGCGGTATTGAGGTTGAAAACATAGTCGACTGGAATGAAAGACACGTACTCGCCAAGGCTCAGTTTGACTGTAATATACTCACAAGAAAGGCAACCTGCGACACAAGTGCAGGCTTTACTGAAAGAGAAACCCACAGAAATACGACCTGGCAGCAGGCACGCTTTGAGGTCTGTCACCACAAGTGGGTCGATATGGCTGAAACTGACGGAGGTATTTCGCTCATAAACGATTCAAAATACGGTGTCGGACTTCTCGAGAACACAATGAGCCTCAGCCTTCTTCGCGCTACGGTACGCCCGGATGTTACAAGCGACCTCGGTCACCACGAGTTCTGCTATATGATTTATCCTCACGCTGACGATTTCGTGAAGGCGGAAATAAACAATATAGCATTTGAGTATAACGTTCCGCTTTGTAAGGCAGATTTATCACTCGGTGCCTCCTTTGGAGAGCTTCACATACAGGCAATGAAGATGAGCGAAAAAGGTGACACCGTTGTATTACGTCTTTCTGAACAAAACGGAAAGCGCGGCAGAATTGTGTTTAATAAAAAGGTTAAGCTTCTCAACCTCCTCGAGGATATTGAAAATGAAACCGATACAATAGATTACGGACCCTTTGAGATTATTACAATAGGCGTAGATACTGCCGATTTCAACATCACGATATAAATTTTCAGAAACAGACACTGGGTAACAGTGTCTGTTTTGCTCATAATACTAAATCGACGAATTGTTGAAAGTTACAAAAAAGTCCAAATTGTATAACGCCTATTGCAAAAAGTGACAAATAAAGATAGAATGTTAAAAAACGGTAAAATTTTATTAATTCGAGGTGTATAAAATGCAAAGGCAGAGCGCACAACATAAGCTCGAAAAAGCCTATTTTGATATGCTGGAGGATACTCCTTACAGCAAAATCAGCGTTACTGATATTATCCGTAAATCAGAAGTCAGCCGCACAACCTTTTACCGTCACTACGACGATATTTTTGATATGCATAAAAAGGTTTCTGAGAGATTTGCCAATGAAATCGTAACCAAATCCGTCAAGCTTGTTATACGCAATATACTTACCGCCCATAGTCTGGATTTTAACGGCATCATCGAAATCATCAACTCTCAGGAAAAATATATTTTACTGATTGCAGGTAAAAACGGCAGCAGATATTTTTTTGAAGCATTATATCGGAAGGCTGTTTCTGTTTTTGATTCGCTGACATTTCATCTTTCTGATGAACTCATTTTCCGTATAAAGTTTATAATAGTTGCTATTATCAGTTTTTATGTAAGAGATCTGATTGAGGGACGGGAGCATAATTTTGACGTAATCAACATAAGTTCCCGAATTCTGAATCACAAAGAAATAGCGGAGGATCTTTATGGAAACTAATATTGACCAGAAGCTGCGTAAGGCTTATATTGAGCTCGTTAAAAAGGATGAAGAAAAAATATCCGTCTCTGCTCTTTGTAAAAAAGGGAATGTTTCACGAGCTTCATTCTATATACATTACAATAATATTGATGAGTTTATTACCAAAACAAGAAACTATATTGTCACTAAGCTGTTTGAGCAAATGATCAGCATTATAGAAACATCTGAAGCCAGCAAACCCAATAAGCTGATTTTTAACGAAACAGACCTTGAGTTATTCCGAATATATATAGGTACCCACAACTATCAGGATTTTGCTTTCACAGCCAACGAGATTCTTTATCCAAAGTATAAAGAACTTATGGTCGAGCGATGGGGAGAGAAATATTTTGAAGAAAACGAAAGATTATTTGAATTCGCAATTAACGGTGCTGTCGGTATGCTGTGCCTTGACCTTTTATACTTTGACAAGGAAACCTTTATGAAAAACGGAAAAAGAATGACACGTCTTATAAAAGACCTTTTCCTATTAAATAGCTGATGATTAAGAACTTAAATCCCCCGGATACATCTGATGTATCCGGGGATTGTTTTCGCTCTAAACGCAGCAAAAACAAAGACATTGTTCCAATTTGTCATAACAAACAAAAAATGCTTTCACTTTTCGAAATTTATCTTAAAATATAACTAAAGTTTAAGTTACAACCCCCCTGTTTTTGTCTGCAACTTGACAAAATTACAGTTTTTGCTACTTTTTAAAATATTTGTTATTAACTATAATTTATTTGAAGTCTGTGAACAGTGACACAGATAATTGAATAATAAGGAGGATAAACTTATGAAAAAAACACTGGCAATCGTTCTTTCTGTTATGATGCTTGTTTGCATGATGCCCTTTGCAAGCTCAGCAGCATACGACAGAGCCAAAGTTGCGGCAAATGATGCAGAACACATCGAATCACTTACCGCAGATGACATTGCTTCTGTTATCCTTGATTGGGTTGACAGAGAAATCGCAAAGTACACAGAGGAGATTGAAGCAGACATCGTTGCAGGTGTTGTTGCAAACGGCGGCTTTGAAGATTTCGAAGCTTTCCTTGGCAAGGATGCCCTCGGCAACATCATTGCTGATCAGATTCCCGCTATCACATCTCTTGATGACGTTGTAGCCTACAAGGATTACCTTAAAGAGCTTGGCGGCGACTTCGCTACTCTTGATGCTACAAACCTCATCACACGTGAAGAAGCAGGCTCAGCTGTCGGCTTCATCGACGGCGTTCTTCAGTTTATGGCTGACAACTCCGAAGCATTCGGTAAGGTTTTCCGTTGGGATGACGAAGTATTTGACTACGGTAAGGTAGGCGAATATATTCTTTCACTTGACACAACTGATCCCGAAAACAAGAAGATCGTTGACTTCTACAACGATTATCTCATCGGCAACGACATTCAGAGCAAGTTCACAAAGTGGGTTGCTGACCAGATGAATTATGTAATTCCCGAAGGCGAAACCTTCGACGATACTCTCAACAACGGTATCCTCGGTTGGTTCGTTGGTCTTTGCAAGGATAACGGCATCCTTTCAGAGGCAGGTATTGCAGAGCTTGAAACCTATGATCTTCGTACAAATGACATCTATACACTCATTAAGAATTTCGTTGCTCTCGTAGAATCAGACAACGAGGTTAAGATTGACACCTATTACAACTATATTTTTGATACAGTTGTACGTACACTCATCAAGACAATGCTCGGTCAGAAGGCTGTTGTAGGCGCTGCTGAAGCTGCTGTTCCCGCAGGCTTCTCCGCTATTTACACTGACCTTGCTCTCCTTGAAGAAATTTCAGGCGGCACAGTATACTACTACGATGGTGCAGCTTACCATCAGATCACAATCGCAGAAGGCGTTGCAACTTCCAACGCTCTTACATGGGAAGAAGGCTTCGAAATGAACCTTGAACCCATTTATGCAACCGTTACAACAGGCGCTGACAGAAAGACTGCTGTCCAGACCTATGAGCCCAAGTCAACTGATATCGCTATTTCAACCTATGCAACTCAGAAGAATCAGGACCTTGTAGCCGGTGCAGGCCTCGAATTCACAGGCACAGAAGTTCCTGCTGAATATGCAGAGCTTATGAGCACAGCTCCCAAGGCACTCACAGACGGCTTCCTCTTCAAGGTTACTCAGGGTACAGAAGAAATCGCTGCTCTTGACATTTCCTTCGAAGAACTTGAGACTCAGGTAAAAGATCTCGCTCTTTCAACAGCTCAGAGCACAGTTGCAACCGTTCTTGCACAGCAGGGCCTTGCAGCAGATGCTATCACCGTTGAAGCAGTAAACTTTAACATTGTTTACAACGCTTGGACAACAGAGGATGAATTCATCTGCGCAGTTGATGCAACAGACCTTTCCGTAACACTCGGTGGCACAGCTCCCTCATTCGTTCTCGGTATTGCCAAGTCAATGGTTGACACAGCAGTTGCTACAGCAGCAGGCAATATCTATGATACACCCATCGCAACAATCGTTGTTGACGGTCTTGCAGGCGGCGGCGCTGATTACTTTGCTCAGGCAGAAGCTCTTCTCAACTTTGTAAACGATGATTTCGTAGTTGATCAGACTCTCCTCGACTTCACAGCTAACTATGATGCATACAACGGTGTTGTTGGTCAGGTTAACCGTGTTCTTGTTGGTCTTGTTGATATGTTTGTTAACGAAGACCTTGGCCTTAAGGAAGGCGGCAACGAATACCTTACAGATAACCTTCAGACTCTTTGCGATAAGGTTAACGGCATGATGGCTGCAGCAAATGACCTTATCAACAACGAAGACCTCCAGGGTATGATCGCTCAGCTCGGCATCGACTTTGATGCTCTCACAGCAGATCTTCCTCTTGATCTTCTCTATTCACTTGACTTCTCAAGCGTTGAGGCTCTCTGGGTAACAGTTATTACTCTTGGTCTTGATGTAATCGACGACGGTTCAAATGAACTTATCGCTGAAATTCACGCTCTCATCGGTGAGCTTGACAATCTTGATGCAATGGCAGTAGCAGTTGCTGACTACGCTCTCGGCGAATGCATACCCTCACTCAACAAGGCTTTTGCAGATGCAGAAGTTGACTTCGCACTCACAGTTCCTGCTAAGACAGATGCAGCTGCAGTTGCAGACGGTCAGGGCAAGGACATCATTATGACAAAGCTTGTAGATGTTATCTACGAAGCAGCTGTTGAAGGTGTGGCTCTCGTTAACTCAATCGCTAACGAAGCTCTCGAAGCACTTGCAGCAGATACAGGCATCGAAATGCCCACAGTAGCATTTGAGCTTAAGGTTGAAAAGGGCGCAACATGGATGGATACTCTTACAGCACTTGTTAACAGAGTATACGAGCTTGCAGACGGCATCATCATCGCTTGCGATGAAAAGCCCGCAGATACCATCGACGCTATTTCAAAGGTAGCAAATGACATTCTTCCTCTCGGATCACTTGCTTCAAACTGCGCTAGTGAAGACTACGCATTCGACGGCAACCTTGTAATGGGCTTCCTCTTCGACGACGGTCTTGAAGGCGACCTTGAAGGCTTCCTTCGTCTCTTCGAAACAAAGACAAAGACAGAAGACGTTGCAGCTAACGTTTCCGTAACAGAAGCACTCATTATGGCTTCCGAGCATATCGTTGACGCATTCTTCCCTGATACTGTTAAGTCAGAGCTTTATGTAAATCTTGAGGATTATACAAATGCAGGCTTCACAGAAATCACTGTTCAGGAATACTTCACAAGTGCAGAAAACGATGCAGTTATCGCTTCCAATAATATGGATAGCATCAACGCTCGCAAGGCAGACCTTGTTCCCGCAGCTCTTAACCTTGTAAGAGAAGCAGGCGTACTCCCCTTCTTCGCAAAGTGCGATAAGGACCACACTGCAGCAGACCTTGATACAATCACCGTTACCGGTAAGCCGGCAACCTGCACAGAATCAGGCGTTGAGGACGCAGTTAAGTGCGCAGAATGCGGATATGTAGTATCAGGCGGTAAGACAATCGCCGCTAAGGGTCACTCAATGGGCACATGGACAACTACAACAGCTCCCAAGTGCGAAACCAATGGCATTAAGACACGCACCTGTACTGTTTGCGGTACACCTGAAACAGAAGAAATCGCATCAACAGGTCACGTAACATGGTCAGCATGGACTATTACAGCAGCTCCCACTTGCACAGCAACGGGTATCGAAACACGCACCTGCAGCTGCGGCAAGACTGAGACAAGAGAAGTTGCAGTAACAAGTCATCCCGACGCAGACGGCAACAAGATTTGTGACGCATGCGGACACGATTGGAACGAATACGAAGAAGAAGACAACAGCTTCTTCGGTAAGATCAAGGCATTCTTCCAGAAGATCATCGACTGGTTCAAGAATCTGTTTAAGTTTTAATCTTTCTTATTAATACAAAGAGACAGTGCTTAATGCACTGTCTCTTCTGTTTTATTGAGAATTATCTATATCTTGATTTATTTTCATCTTCAGTGTATAATGTTTCTAATTGGAAAATAGCACTATTATTTGAGGTGGAAATATGATTTACAAGGATTTTAAAGGTAAAAAGCTTTCAGTACTCGGAATGGGATGTATGCGACTTCCTACAGTTCTCGGTATTGACTCAAAAATAAACGAAAAGCGTACCGCTGAAATGGTACAGTACGCGTTTGATATGGGTATTAATTATTTCGATACGGCATGGGGATATCATTCAGGAAAATCTGAGCCGGTCATGGGCAACATTCTTAAAAATTATCCGAGAGAGTCCTTTTATCTTGCAACAAAATTTCCCGGATATGACCTTAAAAATATGGGCAAGGCTCAGGAAATTTTCGCAAAGCAGCTTGAGCGCTGTCAGGTGGATTATTTCGACTTTTATCTTGTACACAGCCTTTGCGACTCAAATATTGATGCTTATCTCGATGAGGATAAGAAATACGGCGACATTGAGTATCTTATAAAAGAGAGAGAAAACGGCAGAATTAAGCATCTGGGCTTTTCAACTCACGCAAACCTTAAAGACCTTAACCGTTTCCTCGCCAAATACGGCAAGGAAATGGAATTCTGTCAGGTTCAGCTTAATTACCTTGACTGGTCTGCTCAGGATGCGAAGGGTCAGCTTGAAGCACTGAAAAAGTATGACCTTCCCATATGGGTTATGGAGCCTGTCCGCGGCGGTAAGCTTGCAAAGCTCAGCAGTAAGCACTCATCCATGTTATCCGCACTCAGACCTGATGAAAGCGATGTTTCCTGGGCCTTCCGTTTCATACAAAGCATAAGCAATGTAACGGTAACTCTTTCCGGAATGTCCGACTATGACCAGCTTAAGGAAAACATTGAAATTTTCAGTACTGAAAAGCCTTTGAACAAAACAGAGTGGCACACTCTTATGAAAATTGCAGACAGTATGCAGAAAAAGGAGGCACTCCCCTGCACCGCCTGCAGATACTGCACCTCATACTGTCCGAAGGAAATTGATATTCCTCATATCATTGCTCTTTACAATGAATATTGCTTCAGCGACTCCGATTCGCAGGATATATCCTTCTCCGAAAGCAAAGGCGGAAAAACACCTGAAGACTGTATCGGATGTAAACGCTGTGAAGAAGTATGTCCTCAGAAAATCCGTATCTCCAACATGATGAACGATTTCTCGACGAGGCTTTGATATGGATAATCTGCTTATCAATTGTATATCCCTGCTGAAATCGGAAGGATATACAGTCGTGATGAAAAACAGCGCAGAACAGCTTACAAGCCGTCAGAGAGGTGTGAAGCCATTACTTGCCGTTCTCGACACAAAAGGTGCTTTTAATGGCTTTTACGCCGCAGATAAGGTTGTCGGGAAAGCTGCCGCCTGCATATATGTACTGCTGAACATCTGTCAGCTTTATGCCATAACAATAAGTGACGGCGCCTGCAGAATTCTTGAACGCTATAACATTCCCTATTTTTATGAAAACCGTGTTTCTCTTATCCGTAACAGAACAAACACCGATATCTGTCCTATGGAAAAAGCAACCGCAGCTACAGAATCTCCCGGAGAGGCTGTTGAAGCTATAAGAAAAGCACTGAAAAAACTCGAAGAAGCACCAAATAAATAAACTGAGGCGTACTCCATCGGGAGTACGCCTTTTGCTTTAATGAAGATATTTTGAAAGTACCCAGCCGTAATTCCCGTTGAACTCCACATAGACCCAATCATTTCTGTCTGACAGACCTCCGTGAACATACAGATAATTCCCATCAGGTATTTCCATAATTTTTTCTGTACCGTCCTTACCGGGACCTGTCCTCATACGGATAGGATCACCGTCGTACTGATCGTCAACATCCACATATCGGTACAACGGACTTTCATAGTAAAAGTCGGGCAAAACAACATCATATCCCTGCGCACTTGTTGTCACTGCACTTGTCTCTTTTCCGCCATTTTTTAAACTATTCCCATCATTGCCTGCAAGTGCGGTACAGGCAACTATAATCACGGCAATAGCAACAAATGCAATAGCAATAACTGCAATTACCAGCGCTTTTCCCGAGTTATCTGCCTTACTTTTTCTGTTGCCGACCGTACGGTTAGTCATACTGTTATTCTGTGTCTGATTCACACGATTATGAGTCTGATTTGCATTGGCGATACGACCGTCAGCCGGATATACAGCAGGTCTTCTTCCCTGATTGTTTATCGGAGGCGGAACCCTCGTAGTCTGTGCAGTGGTTCTGAAATTTGAAGGTGTACCGACCTGTGCACTGTGGCCGGCGACCTCCCTGCTTCCCATCTGTCTCACAGGAGCAGTGTGAGCTGATGATGCCTGATTATACAGCCTGATAAGAGCGTTCTTCATAGCCGACGGCGTTGAAAAACGTTCCTCCGGATTATATCTGCACGCCATATCTATCAAGGTAGCCATACCGCGACTTGCATTCAACGGCGCAGGTAACGGTTCCCCCGAAAGACGTCTGTCGACGCCAAGCTTTTTATCCTCGTAGGTGAGCAGCTCCTTATTAGGATCTATAAAGGGCAGGCGGTTATTATTAAGCAGCTTATAGAGCACAATTCCCAAGGAATAAATGTCCACACGGGCATCGTATTTGTAGCCCTTAGCAACCTCCGGTGATATGTAATTGAATGTACCCTTTGAGGAAAGAGCAGTTCCGGTTTTTTCGAGCTGCCTTGCAATACCGAAATCCCCTATTTTATAGTTGCCATCCTCAGAAACAAAAATATTCTCAGGCTTGATATCTCTGTGAATAACCTTCCGGCGTGAACAAACCTCCAAGGCGGAGCATATATCAATACCAAGCTTGATTACGTCCTTTTCGGTAAAGCGTTTCTGAGCAAGGCATTTTACAAGAGGTGTAAGAAGCTCCATCCTTATAAAAATGTCCCAGCCTATACCCTCTTTCTTCTCAACAACCTTATAATCCTCGACAGATACGATGTTAGAGTTACCCTTCATCGATTCCATAAGGCGGATTTCATTTATAAAATCACTGACTATTCCCTGAAGATAGGTTTTTGCTCCGATGATGCTCATTCCGTCTGCCTGAAGCGACTCTATCTCAGATTCGCTTTTCGGCACTGTTATAACCTTTATGGCTGCGTAGGTTGTAAGATCACTGTCATTTCGTACCGCCTTGTAAACCTTACCGAAAGCACCTTCACCAAGTTGTGACTCAACCTTCCAGTCAGGCCATATTTCAGCCAGCTTCTCAATGCCCATCATTCACTGCTCCTTTCCTCAGAAATAGTTTTCATACCATAATATGATAACATAACATACATAAAATTTCAATAAGTAAAACAGAAAAGTCAGCCGTAACCGACTGACTTTTTTACTTTTAAAAGCTCATAACCGATGCTTTCTCAGCTTGCTTTTCCTTCTTTTGGAAAACAGCAGCAGTGATCATAAGAGCAATCATAACGACGGTAATAAAGACCATAAAACCTAAACCATCGGAATATTTGATATCAAACGTATCAAGGTACTCCTTGAAATCTCTGCCATAACCGATTTCATCTCTTATACAAAATACAAGGAAGCCATAGAAGCCGAGGTTAAGGAACCCGATTATCATCTGAGGAATCTGCTTGATTGCTCTTCCGAATTTTTTAAGACAAATTGAAAGCAGATTGAGAATAAGAGCAATAACGCCGATAACAACAGGTATAAACACAAGGAACTCTCCGCCATCGCTTTCCATAAATTCAAAGAAGCTGAAGGATTCCTTATCATGGTCTCCCTTAATTACTACGGTTTCCATAAAGTATACAAAGGTTGTATAAATTTGGAGAAGCGTAGCGATTATAACAAAAATCTTTGACTTCGGGAAGCCCTGCTTCAGCAGAAGAGCAGAATTCATTCTGCTCTGACCGCCTACCGGAGAAAACGGATATACAGGTTGCTGTACAGGCTGCTGATATGTAGGCTGCTGATATGTTGCAGGTTGTTGATAGGTGGGTTGAGGATTTACAGATTGCACTGCCTGAGGAAAACGAAATCCGCAATAGCCGCAGATCTTTGCCTCATCATGAGCCTCTTTTCCGCAATTTCCACAAAATTTTGACATTATTATCTCTCTCCTTTAAAAAATCTGTTCAGGGTATTTCCCTGAACAGATTTAATTAATCATTAAGTGTTAGATATCCCACTCGCCAACGCCGTACCACTTTCCGCCGTACTTGAATGCGTGAACTATGAGCTCCATTTCTTCCTCTTCGCCGTCACTCTTGATTGTAACGTCTACTTCGTAATCAATAGCAGCCTTGAGCTTTTTTTCTTCGAAATCGTCAAAATATTCTTCAAACTCTTCTGCTAAATCCTCAAGCTCATCCTTATCATACTTATCCTCATCCTTGATTTTATAGCTGAGCTTAACATCATCAGTGTCTATATCGGCAAGTTCAAGAAGGAAGTAAAAGCCTTCAATCTGAGCTTCAGAAGTTTCTTCAATATTATCTTCTAAACCGTCTGCCATAAACTCAGGATAAAGCTTCATAAGTGCCTCGGCATCCTCGTTGTCATAAGCCTTAACAATCTTTTTTACAACCTTATCTGATCCGCCTGAGAAAAGGCTGATAATAAGAACAATGACTGCAACAGCCACAACTGCAATAGCTGCTATTTTACCTGTGCTGCTCTTTTTCTTGGTAGTAACCGGAGCACTTGCGGGAAAAGAATTTCCGCAGCTTTCGCATATTACTGCAGTATCGTTGTTAACTGCTCCGCAATTTCCGCAAAACTTTGACATACATTTTCTCTCCTTTAATATGTTTTAAATATCACAAACTGAGTTTGAGATTAATAATCCCACTCGTAGCTGAAAACATACCATTTTCCGCCATACTTGATTACATAAACTTCAAGATCAAGATTTTCCTTTTCGCCACCTGCTTTTACAGTAACGTCTACTTCGTATTCAACTGCAGCCTTGAGCTTCTTTTCATCGAAGTCATCAAACATAGCTTCCATCTCTTCAGCCACGTCCTCAAGGTCGTCCTTGTCAAGCTTATCCTCGTCCTTGATTTTATAGCTGAATTTGAGATTACCTTCAAGATCTTCCTCTTCCATCATTTCATAGAAGCTCTCAATCTCTTTTTCAATTTCCTTTTCAGCATCGTATTCCTCGCCCCATGAACCATATATATCCTCTGCGTAATTAATCATGAATTCGGGAGTGAGTTTAACGATAGCAGCAGCATTTTCCTTATCGTAAGCCTTTATGAGCTTCTTGACAGCCTTGTCAGAACCGCCTGAGAAAAGGCTGATGATAAGAACGAGAACAACAACAGCAACTACTGCTGCGATACCGCCCTTGATAAGAGTATTCTTGTTACCGTTCTTTACGCCCTTGAGAACACCTTCAAGGGGATTAGCCTTATTAGCAGGCTGAGCATTATTGCTGAGCGGTGTGCCGCAATTACCGCATACTGCAGCGGAATCATCCATCATTGTTCCGCAATTTCCACAAAACTTTGACATTATAATCTCTCCTTAAAAATGAGTTTAATTATTTGTTACGAAATTAACTGTATCAGGAATTATCAGTCAGCCATCTTATCGTTTGTAACTGCATTTCCCTGCCAGTTAAAGCTGTAAAGGTACCACTTTGCACCGTACTTGACAGCAACCACGTACATATCAACGTCGTGCTTTTCGCCGCTCTTTTTGAAGGTTGCCTCAATTGTCATACCAACTGCCTTCTTAAGCTTACCATCGTCAAAATCCTCATAAGCCTCTAAGTTTTCACTGATAGCCTCAAGGTAATCCTCACCGTAAACGTCAGTATCAACTATATCATACTTAATGCTGAACTCCTCTGAATCAATAGCTTCATCCATATATCCCTTAAGGTCGTCGAGTTCTTCCTCAAAGTTGTCTTCCCAGTCGCCTTCATCCATTTCTTCTCTCCATGAATCCTCGTCAACTTCGCCGAAGTAGAACTTGGGGAGGAGCTTTACGATTGATTCGGGCTTATCCTTGTCGATAGCCTTAATGAGCTTCTTAGCGATCTTTTCTTCACCGCCGCCTGAGAAAAGGCTGATGATGAGAATAAGTACAACAGCTACAACTGCGATTGCAATGCCGCCCTTCATAAGTGCACCCTTGTCGCCCTTTTTGATACCGTCTATCACACCTGTGATAGCGCTTGCATCAAACTTAGCCTTCTTTTCTGCCTGTGCAGGTGTCTCGGCAAGAGGTGTACCGCAATTTCCGCATACTACTGCTGCGTCATCCATAACGGTGCCGCAATTTCCACAAAACTTTGACATATTTTTTTCCTCCAGAAAAATATTATTTTATTACTTCACGAAAAAAGACTTAAACTCTTGTTCCGCATTCGGTACAGAATACCATGCCCTCAGTGAGGACTTTTCCGCAATTTGTGCAATGTCTTTCTACAATCTGCTGAGCCTCTGCTCTTGCAGGTGTGTAGGTATCCTGAATATTGTTTGGAATAACAATATTCTCATTTTCCATTACAAGCTTCGTTGCATCTGCGATATCAATATCCATTGTTTCCTGAACAGCCTCGCTCTGAGGAGCGTAAACCGGCTGAGGCTCCTGAACAACAGGTGCAGGTACAGGCTCGGGTACATAAGCAGGCTGGGGTGCATAGCCGGTCTGAACCGGAGGCTGAGCAGGTGCAGCAGCTTCAGACATACGGTAACCGCAGTTTGTACAGAAGCGCATTCCCTTGACTACAGCAGTTCTGCAATTAGGACAGAACACGCTGTTGGGGTCAGCAACCACCTTCGGTGCAGGTGCAGGAGTACCGCAGAAGCTGCAGAAGGCAACATTATTCGGAATATCATTACCGCACTTGGTACATGTAGCAATGCCCTTGATATCACGGATCTGTGCCTTTATATCGGCAATCTTCTTTTCAGCATCCTTAACAGCAGAAACAAAAATTTCAAAGCAATCCTCGCAGTCATCGCTGTGATTTGCACAGTAAAGTCGTCCGATCTGAAGATAAGCATTGTTTATCTTTGCTTCCTCTTCATTAACCGCGGAATTGAGCTTTGAGATTTCACCCATTTCTCTTGTTTTCTGAGCAGCATTTGAAGTTACATCTGTAATTTTTTTGGATATGTCATCAAAAAAAGCCATATTTCTTCCTCCTTATCTTAAATATCTGTAAGGGATATTACAACTCCCCTTAATGTTGTGATTATATCACTTATATATGTCAAAAGTCAACAAAATATTGTATAAAAGTTAACTTTACGACTATTTTTGTAAAATTGTCTCATCACTTGAAATACATATAAAGCTGACACTTTATCATACCGTTATAAAGCTTTCTTCTCTTGTCTGCTTTTCTGCCGAAGAAGATTTCAAAATCCTCGCCCGGACTTATTATATTGTATGCCCAGCCTCTCTCGGGGATGAAGCATTTTCCCATCGTTTTATAAAGCTCCTCTGCCTGCTTAAGGTCAAGAAGTCTTTCACCGTAGGGCGGATTGCAGATAACGGTACCTTTTTCGGTTTTCTTTTCAAAATCCTTGATATCACGTTTTTCGAAGGTGATAAACTTATCGACACCCGCTCTCTTTGCATTGGCAAGAGCTATTTCAAGGCTTCTTTCATCAATATCTGAGCCGTATGCAACAAACTGACTGTCGGAAAGAGCAAGACTGCGTGCTCTCTCCCTCTCCTGCTGCCATACATTTTCAGCTATCTGTTCCCATCTTTCAGCGGTGAAGTTTCTGTTTACGCCCGGAGCAATGTTGTTTACCAGCATCGCACCCTCAATGAGAATTGTACCTGAGCCGCACATAGGATCGTAGAGAGTATGGTACGGTCTGAGCCTTGCAAGATTGCATAATGACGCTGCAAGGGTTTCCTTCATCGGTGCGCCGTTTGACTCAATACGGTATCCCCTCTTGTGAAGTCCGTAGCCTGAGGTATCAAGAAGAAGACTGACCTTGTTTTTCATTATGGAAAACTGAATCTGATGTACGGGACCGCTTTCCTCAAACCAAGATATGCCGTACTTCATTTTAAGGCGCTCAACAACCGCCTTTTTTATAATTGACTGACAGTCGCTGACGCTGAAAAGCGCACTGTTGAGTGAATATCCCTTAACCGGAAAAGCATCGTAAGCGCCTATCCATTGCTCCCAAGGAAGCGCCTTTGTACCCTGAAAAAGCTCCTCAAAGGAAAGAGCATCAAAGGTCCCGACAAGAATCTGTATTCTTTCAGCGTATCTTGAACAGATATTTGCTCTTGCAAGTATTGCCTCGTCACCCTCAAAAAGTACTCTGCCGTTTTCAGAGATGACATTCTGCGCTCCGAGCTCCTTCATCTCATCGGCTATAAGCTTTTCAAGACCAAGAAGACAGGGAATAACAAATTTTATATGCATAACTGACCTACTTTCTAAAAACAGAAAATCCGTCGGCTTTTTACACCGACGGATGGATTATATCATATTTTGACAGATAAATCAATCAACTTCAGGAATAATCAGGCCGTATCCGCCCTCATTTCTTGCATAAACAACACAAATTTTATCATTTGCGCTGTTTAAGAACACATAAAAGCGGTGATCGAGAAGATTCATCTGTAAAATTGCCTCGTCTACGCTCTGAGGCTTAAGAGAAATCTCCTTCGAGCGGACAACCTCGTAGCTTTCCTCAGGCTCGAAGCTGTCTATTGCATCGTATGCCTCGAAAGCTCCTGAACGAAGTCTCTTTTCTACCTTTGTCTTGTTTTTACGAATCTGACGTACGATAGAATCTGCACAACGGTCAAGAGCATCGTTCATATTCTGAGCTCTTTCCTGAGAACGGAAGAACATTCCGTCGTGGAAGATGGTTACCTCAACAATCTGCTCGTTCTTTTCAACCGTTGCGGTTATTTTTGCCTCCGCTTCGGCACCAAAGAACTTCTCAACCTTTTTGAGGCGTTTCTCTGCTCTTTCCTTGAACGAATCTCTGGGCGTGCATTTTCTGCCGATAACTGTAATTTTCATATCGTCAGCTCCTTTCTATATTAAACTTCCTTTCGGAAGAATTTTATTAAGGTACTGTCTTTACGATTACAGTATAGCACATTTAAACAGAAAAATAAATAGTTTTATGAAAATTTTATCTATTTTTTATATTTTTTCCTTATTATTCTCAATAACAGCATTTTTGCAATTGGTAATCTCGTAGACTGAGCCTTCATCCGCACCGTAAACAGTGTTTTCGGCAACAACAAGATTTTCACAGAATCTTCCTATAATCGCCTTTTGCTTTGCCTTAAGATAAAAGCTGTTGTTTTCAATCGTGATACCGCTGTGGATATAAGCATTATCCGTAGTTTTATCAGCAACTATAGGGTCAATGAATATAGCGGGATGCATACCCGTGACTGCATCAGTTATATAAAAGTCATTGTCTCTTATAGTCATATCTCTTACAGGACCTGACTCGTACCAGTTATTACAGTCATTTGAAATATAAATACTTGCCATAGTCATACCGTCAAAAATATTTTTTTCAATAACAGTCTTTTTGCGGGTGGTACAAAGTATTCCTCGTGTTGGAATAAGAGAAAAGCTGCAGGAGCCGATATATACCTCCGGTGTGTAGGTTACATTTTCACAGACATATTCGTCCTTCTTTGAAAGCTCGTCAGGCAGCTCTTCAAGAAAGGTAACAAGCATTTCCTGATCGGAATTTCCATTACAAAGAGGATTAACAACAGAGTCAACAGTGAATTCCGCTTCATCAAGAAGACTGCTGAAATTCTTTCTGAGATAAAAAACCACCTTATCCCCCTTACGGTACTGAGTGAAGCCTCTCTGCTGATTATGCTTATACTCCAACCTTAGAGTATGCTCCCCTGTTTTTTCGCCAACCTGAGTATAGGTACCGTGAATATTTATCGGGTCATCGTGGGCATTTGAAAAGCTACATCCCTCTATATGTATTTTCCCCTTTGCGCCGGAAACGTGAATCAGGTCTGCAAAGCTTGTACAGTATCTGTCTGAGTCTTTTTTGGGGATGAAATTGCAATTTATGAAGCTTACATTTTCACACATCTGTGTCAACCATCCGAAGCCGTGCATATAATGTACATTTACACTTTCAACTGTGATATTTTTACTGTCGCAGAAAAACGAACCCACACAGTCACGGTTATAATTGGGGCACATCTCATATATGATACCCTTGCGGTGCATAAACGGGAACCAATAATGCACACGGATAAGATTATCACCCTTCTGAGATATTCTCCTCACCCTGAAAAAGGGTCCCTTACTCAAAGGAAGTCTCCGTACATTCTTTCCTTCTCTGTCATGACAGACTACACAGTGACTCTTACTCTGTCCGTTGTTTTCCCAGTACCTTTCACCACTGAGAGGACTTTTCTCAAACCACAAAAGCTTTATTCCCCTGATTTCAAAGCCGATACCGTTGTTTATACGGAAATCTGTATGAAGGTATGACGAAGAGACAACCTCACACTCGAGAGTACCGGCCGAAGGGAAATCCCACGAAAATCTTCTGAACGCTATATTTTCACTGTTTGTAACGCTGAAGGGAATCACCTTACCGTGAAACAAAAATTCAGAGCCGTTACCGTCAAATACAAGATTTTTCAGGGAATCTATCTCGACCGCAACAAGCTTCTCGGGAAACCTGTGCGAGTCCGTATTGGAAGCGTATAAAATCTTCTTATTACAGTACTCTGCACAAAAATGATATTCTCCCTTTTCAAAGGTTATAAGCTTTTCATCCTCGATCTGTCTGCATTTTTCAAGAATATCTCTCAGAAAAAGAGTAATATCTCCGTTTTCATCTCTGTCTGAGAGTCTGATTTTAAATTCCGTCATCTTTTCCTCCGTCACCGCAAAGAGCAGAATACTCCTTCATAAGCACTGAATATCTGCTTTTGTATTCTGCGCAAATATCATGCACCAACCTGTCTGCAGGTGTTTTTTTACGGTACATTTCATATATACGTATAATAAAAGCCGTATCGTCTATTTGCTTTTTTAAAAAATCTGCCCTCTGCGCCATAAAATCACCTCGGAGTTTCTCGGTATATTCTATGCGGCAAAGGGCTGAAAGGTTCCGTTTATTTATTGCTGAATGCTTTCGTTATAAATTCTTTTTACAATTTCATTCATAGCATCAAGGTTTTTCTCAATCTCACTGACAAGTCTGAACTGATTTCTTGCTCTTACGAGATTGTGTTCATGGTACGCAGTTTTGAAATACACATCACCGTCAAGATAATCGGTAAGAAAGCGTATTCCGCATTCGTAGGTCATGAGCTTTGCCGAAAAAGCAAGATGCTCAACCTCTGCTTTTGTAAGACTGCCTGCGCAGGCGCTGATAAAGCCTCTTGTATAGCTCTCGAAAAGCTCAAGCGAAAGCTTTACGTTATCAAGCTCATCATCGTCTTCTCTTGTGGTGTTTGCACCAAACCTGATGGCATCGCCGAAATCGTAAAGAGAGAAGCCCGGCATAATAGTATCAAGGTCTATAACGCAGATACTCTCATTTGTCTTTTCATCGAAAAGTATGTTGTTAAGCTTGGTATCGTTATGAGTTACCCTGAGAGGTATGAGAGAATTTTCATAAAGCCCGATTGCAACACCTGCATCAGCCTTTCGGCTTAGTGCAAAGGCTATTTCCTCGGCAACAAGGCTCGCTCTGCCTGCTCTGTCCTGATTCACTGCTTCCTCAAGAGCCTCCACCCGTTTGGGTGTATTATGGAAATCGGGAATTATCTCGTGAAGCTCATTCATAGGATATCCGCTCAAACGATTCAGGAAAAGTCCGAAGCTTTTTCCCGCTCTTTCAAAAACATCCTTGTTTTCTATGGAGTTCACAGTATAGGAGTTATCAATATAATTATAAATTCTCCAGCACTTACCTAAATGATAAAGATAATATTTACCGTTATCAGCCTTAAGAAAGGTAAGCGTTTCTCTTTTCGGATCTCCCCCGTCTTTTATTATCTCACTCTTAAGGAAGTCCGTCACAGAGACAATATTCTGCATAAGATGTGCAGGATTTTTAAAGACGTGAGTATTTATACCCTGAACAAGATATTTTTTGAATCTTCCTCTGTGAACAAAATTTGCAAGATAGCTGAAATTTATATGACCGTCGGTAAAGGTCTTTGCAGAATGAAATTCACCTTCTATTCCAAAGTGACGGCATACTTCAATTATTTCTCTGTCTATTGTATTCATTCTGATTTATCCTCAGTCCTGTGTTTTTTTGAGATAGTACATTCTTGAATCGTTATCAAGAATAATTCTGCTGTCACTGAAATTGAAGCCGCTGTAATTGAAGAGCTGCTTGCCCTTGAAGCCTGAATTCATAAGCATATCACCGCCGATGGTGTACTCTTCCTTTTCATTCCTGATTTTAATTGTATCACAAAGGAAATCAAAGAACTTACCGTCTTCAACGTCAAGCTTTTTGGGCAGGGGTACGTTGATAATGTCGCCGAAGTTCTTAAGAGGAAGAAGCTGAGGACGTACGCAAAGATGATAGGTTGCATCCTCGTCGAGGTTTACCATCCTGATAACATCATTACCCCAGTTGGGCATTACTCTGTTTACAAAGTAGCCGTACATCGCTTCGCTCTTATCTGCAGCTGTAATCTGCCACATTGAGCGTGACTCCTTGAATATATCGCCGATTCTTGAGAATTCTCCGTACTGAAGAAGTCTGCGATGCTTCTTGTAATATTCAATCTGCTTTTTAACACAGGCTTTATCCTGTTTTGAAAGCATCGTAACGTCAAGCTCATAACCTAAAAGGCCAAATGCAGAAACATTAAAGCGATGCTCAATTGTGGAATGACGGAAGTTTGCAAAGGAATATGCCGCAGCAACGTGCATTGTCATAACAGACTGGGGATAACCGTATGAGGTACCCGCCTGAATATACATTCTGTCGAGGGGATCGGTGTTGTCACTTGTCCAGCACTGAGGCATATAGCAGAAGGTTGCAAGGTCAAATCTGTTACCGCCGCTTGAGCAGGCTTCAAAGAGAATTTCGGGGAACTTATTGGTAAGTGAATCCCAGATTTTATAAAGACCGAGTATGTATCTGTGGAAATATTCACCGCTTTTTGCATCCTTACGTCTTGAGAAAACATCTGAGAACTGACGGTTGTTATCCCACTTGATGTAGGAAATGTTACCGTAACGGAAAACGTCGGTCATTGTGTTGATTATGTATTCTACAACATCATCTCTTGTAAGGTCGAGAGTAAGCTGATTTCTTCCCTGTGATGGTGTATATTTATCGGTTGTCATTGCCCAATCGGGGTGTGCTCTGTAAAGATCACTGTCAGGGTTGACCATTTCAGGCTCTACCCACAGACCGAACTTGAGACCCATATCGTTGACCTTCTTTGCAAGTCCGTCGATACCGCCGGGAAGCTTCTTTTTATTAACGTACCAGTCACCGAGACCTGCCTTGTCATTGTTTCTCTTGCCGAACCAGCCGTCATCAAGAACGAACATTTCTGCACCGAGCTCCTTTGTTGCTGCGGCAATATCGAGAATCTTCTTCTCTGTGAAGCCAAAGGTCGTTGCCTCCCAGTTATTTACGAGAATGGGACGCTCTCTGTCCTTCCAATAGCCTCTTACGATATGCTCCTTAACAAACAGATGCATATTCTGACTCATTCCGTTAAGGCCCTCGTGGCTGAAGGTCATTACGCTTTCGGGTGTATCAAAGGTTTCGCCTGCTTTAAGGTGCCACTCAAACTCAAAGGGGTTTATACCGTTCTGGATTCTGAGAAGACCGTGAGTACCGATTTCCGTTCTTGCGATGTGGTTACCTGAATATACAAGGTTAAAGCCGTAGCAATTGCCGTTATGCTCTGTACAATCCTCTTCTCTGATAGCAAAGAAGGGGTTGTGTCTGTTTGAAGAGTAGCCAGCGATTGAGCCGACTGAGCATTCACCTGATGTAAGTCTGTGCTCATTCTTATATCTTTCTCTTGCCCATGCACCGTCAAAGGTAAGCATTACATAATTGCCTCTCTGGAGATCGAGCTGCATACTCATAAGGCTGTGTATTTTGATCGTTTCCTTACTCTTGTTGATGAGCCTTGTGCTTCTTGTGATAACGTTGCAATCCTCAAAAACAGTATAGATAAGATGAAGCTCGGCACCGAGTACGGTATCCTCTGTTACAACGGTAAGAGTTTCACTGTCACCGTAGCTGGAGGGAAGCCCGTTAAGGTCAGGCTTTACCTTTGTAACCGAAGCATTTTTAAACTTGAAGTCTGTTGTAAAAACATCGTCGTGTGAGGTAAGCTGCATCGCGGGAAGTCTGTAATCGCCTTTTCCGTATGCTGAGTACTCAAGCGCAATATGGTCAAGAGAAAGGCTCTTGTCATCCTGTGTATAGTTTGTGGCATTTGAATAGCCTGATGCGTGCTTATCGTAAATAAAGGTAAAATCGTCGGTATTTCTTATTTTTCTGCCGTAGTACATACCTTCAAGCTGTCCTGTAGGGAGAGCTCTGAAAACATAGCTTGTCTTTTTAGTCTGAAGATGAAAAACATTGTTACTGTTGGTGTAAATCATTTTTTTCTCCGTTCTGCCGTTTCAGGCTTTTTATTTACTGCAAGTGCCAGTATATCCCTTTTATTTTATACTATATCCTCACAAGTGTCAATATCAAAACACATCGCCTTCCCCTTCTCACAGAGAACGAAATATAAATAATTTGTTAATATTTTTTCAACTCTTTCACTTGTATCTGATATAAAAATATGTTATTATCAAAGTATAAAACATAAAGGGGTGACAATATGGCAAGAATTATTGTCGCAGACGATGAGCTTCGTATACGTAAGCTGGTCTGCGAATTTCTTACTAAGTTCGGATATGAAACAATTGAAGCGGAGGACGGAGATGAGGCTTACCGCCTTTTTGAAGAAAACAAGAGCTCTGTCAGCCTTATAATACTTGATATAATGATGCCCGGTCTCAACGGCTGGGAGGTGTGCAGAAAAATAAGAGAAACCTCTACCGTTCCTGTTATTATGCTCACCGCAAGAAGCCAGGAGTTTGACGAGCTTACCGGCTACGAATCCGGTGCCGATGACTACGTTACAAAGCCCTTCTCCCCTATGGTGCTCGTTAAAAGAGTTGAAGCCCTTTTAAGAAGAGCAAAGCCCGATATTTCCTCAAGCGAGAAAAACTTCAACGAGCTTGTTTTTAACGACGAAGCCCACGAGGTACGTCTTAACGGCAAAGAGGTTGAGCTCACTCTCAAGGAGTACAACATTCTCAAGAAATTTCTCGAGGCTCCCGGCAGGGTCTTTTCAAGAGAACAGCTCCTCGACAGTATATGGGGATATGATTACTCAGGAGATATACGTACTGTTGACTCCCACGTTGCAAGGCTCAGAACCAAGCTTGGCGATTGGGGTAATACCCATTTGAAAACCGTTTACGGTATCGGCTATAAAATAGAGGAATAAAATGAAAAAAAAGAAAAAAATCCACAACCTCAAGCGCAGATATTCCCTTATCAGCATTGTTGTTATCGTAATATGCATATCTGTTTTCTCTGTTTTGCAGTATTTGTATATGGATGATATTTTTCTTATAGAAAAAAAGCACGATATGAAGGAAATCGCTGCTGAGATTGCTTCCTTTGATATGAATGATGAAAGCTCCCTTTCTGCATTGGCAGATATGGAATCCGCTCACAATCTCTACATAGAAATTTATTCTCCGAGAGAAAAGCTCATTTATACCTCACGAAGCAACGAAACAGTGTATGATAAGGTCAGCGGGTCATCGAGCCCGATAGAATTAAAGCCGCGTATAATGAAAATTATATCCCGCTCAGAACAGAGTGACGGAAACTATTTCGAAGTCCGTCAGGAGTACTTTGCTACGGCGGAATATATGGTATACGGCTCTTTCTTCGGGGACGATTCTGTGGTTGAGCTTTATACATCTATAGACGTTTTAAAAGAAAACGCTCAGACCGCCTCAGAAGCTGTGCTCGCTCTGAGTGTCTTTATTCTTGTTGCTATTTTTGCCGCAACCGCTTATTATCTCACTCTTGTTACAAACC
>JAZULG010000077.1:0-4967 GCA_045603005.1 Acutalibacteraceae bacterium | reverse complement strand
TAAAAAGGAAATTGTAATAGGAAAGGTGCTTCCTATCTGTATGGCTATGGACCACAGAGCTATGGACTTCGGTGAAGCTGTTCCCTGCATTCAGAAGCTCGACGAGATTTTCGAGAATCCCGAGATTATCCGTCAGTGGCTTGACCCGGAAAAGCAGACTTTCACACCCGTTAAGAAGCGTAAGCTCAGCGACGCATCATAATCCCCTTTATCAGAGGTGCCTGAAGGTACGCAACAGCTTAATAACAAAATCTCAAAACGTTGTAAAGCATACAAAGCTTTACAACGTTTTTTTCTGACTGCTGACTGCTTATATACGGGGTTGCTGCATTAAGATGCAGAAGACGTTTTATTCATCCCCGAAGGTGTACAAAGGTACTCAGAGCGGGTGAAAAAACGTCTAAAAAAGCAAAGCCGCTTTCAAGGCAACACTGAAAATATTCTTATTATAAATTCAAAGCAGATATTTCCGGTACAATACCTACTGAAAATACCTGCTTTTTGTTTTGCTTTTTGGTCTGCGCTTAATGCAACAGCTCCTTAATACAGCTTCTGCCCTTCCTCCCTGGTATATGCAGTGTGACCGAAGAAGGGCTTGCTTTCCGGTTTTTCTGTTTTCTCAGTCGGGTGCAGATGGATATTATACACCATAAAAACCGAACCTATTTCTACCGAGTAGTATACCATAAGCCAATCTCCTCTTGTTAATGTAAGCTCGCCCTCTCCGTTAAGGGTTTCGGCCGATGAAAGCCTGAACTGACTTACAATGTCCTCACATTCCTGTCGGCTGAAAAGAGTATAAGCCTGAAGAATATCCGTTGCGAGAAGTGAAAAATGCTGAGCCTCTTCATCGGTTACGCTTCGCTCTCCCCCTTTTTCGTTAACCTTTGCTACCGTAAGCCGTACACCTTCTATTTCACTGCTTACTGACCTTTCAAGAGTGAGAAGCACATTTCCCATGAGAAGGCTGTATTCCCCCTCGGTGACGGTGTAATCCTCTAAAGATATGCTGCCCGTAGTGCTGATTCTGTTATAATAGGCAGTAAAGGCGGATAAATCCATAAAGCTGTCCTTACTGCAGGCGCAAAGACTTACCGATATAACAAGTGCAAGAAGTACTGCAATAAATTTTTTCATAAAACTATCACCCGATACATTTATATCGGGCGACAAATAATATTATAACCTGTAAGCTGTAGGGAATTGTAAGTGATGTTACCGGCTTTTTATTGCAATTTTATTTGACTTTTTCCTCTTTAAAGGTTAATATTAAATCAGTAAATGCTACGGAGGTTTTTAATATGCAGATAACAGAAATTCTTTCAAGGGTTGACCATACTCTTCTTTCACAGACCGCCACCGCCGACGAAATCAAAGCAATCTGCGATGACGGTATAAAATACGGCTGCGCAAGTGTTTGCATTCCGCCCTCATACGTAAGCCTTGCAAAAAGCTATGTCGGCGACAGGATAAAAATCTGCACCGTAATCGGCTTTCCCAACGGATATAACACAACCGAGGTCAAGTGCTTTGAGGCTACGGACGCAGTGGCAAAGGGCGCAGACGAAATAGACATGGTCATTAACCTCGGTATGCTCAAGGACAAGCGCTATGCTGAGCTTCTTAATGAAATCAAGGCTGTTAAAAACGCTTGCATGGGAAGAACACTCAAGGTTATAATCGAAACCTGCCTTCTCACTGATGAGGAAAAGAAAAAGATGTGCCAGATAGTTTCTCTTTCCGGTGCGGATTACATCAAGACCTCAACGGGCTTTTCCACCGCAGGCGCTACGAGAGAGGACATCGCTCTTTTCAGCGAAAATGTTGAGCCTCACCTTCTTATCAAGGCGGCGGGAGGTATAAGCAGCCTTGAGGATGCAGAAGCTATGATTAGCCTCGGTGCTTCAAGGCTCGGCACGAGCAGAATCGTAAAAATAGTCAAAAACGAATTTTCTTCAGGATATTAAGGAGAATTATTATGTCAGCTTCAACTCCCCATATTAACTTAAAGGAAGGCTATTCCTTCGCAAAAACTGTGCTTATGCCCGGTGACCCCTTAAGAGCAAAAATGATTGCCGAAACCTATCTTGAGAATGCGGTGCTCATCAATAACGTAAGAGGCATCCACGGCTACACGGGCACCTATAAGGGGCATCCCGTTTCTGTTATGGCAAGCGGTATGGGTATGCCCTCAATCGGAATATACTCCTATGAGCTTTACAGCTTTTTCGGGGTGGAAAATATTATCCGTGTAGGCTCTGCAGGCGGTATCGGTGACGGAATCGCACTGCGTGACCTTATCGCAGGCATCGGCGCAAATACCAACTCCTCCTTCGGCAGTCAGTACGGTGTTAGAGGAAGTATTGCTCCCACCTGCTCCTATGAGCTTCTGACCGCGGCGGTAGACTGCGCCAAGGAAATCGGTATCGGTATGAAGGTGGGCAACCTTCTTTCATCGGACACCTTCTATGACGCAGACAGCGAAAGCCTCAGAAAATGGGCAAAGGCAGGCTCTCTCGCAGTTGAAATGGAGGCCGCCGCACTCTATCTTACGGCTATGCATCTCGGGAAGAAGGCTCTTGCCATATGTACTGTTTCCGACCTTCCCTTTACGGGTGAGGGCTGCAGTGCCGAAGAAAGACAGAATACCTTTACGGATATGATTAAGGTTGCTCTTGAAACGGCAATCAGAATGGATAAGTGATAGTATGAAATTCAGGCGTGTTTTCCTTGTTGTGCTCGACAGTGTGGGTATCGGTGAGCTTCCCGATGCAGCCACTTACGGTGACGAGGGCAGCAACACTCTTAAAAGCTGTATGACAGTTAACGGCTGTACTCTGCCGAATCTTAAAAGGCTCGGACTTTTAAACATAGACGGTGCGGACTTCGGTGAAAAAGAAAAATCCCCCATAGGTATCTACGGAAGATGCAAGGAAATGAGCAAGGGGAAGGACACCACTACGGGCCACTGGGAAATCTGCGGTCTTGTGTCACAAAAGCCTTTCCCGACCTATCCCGACGGCTTTCCTGAGAGTATAATAAGCGAATTTGAAAAAAGAACGGGCAGAACCGTTATCTGCAACAAGCCTTATTCGGGTACTGATGTTATAAGAGACTACGGCAGAGAGCATCTCGAAACGGGTGCACTGATAGTTTACACCTCGGCGGACAGTGTTTTCCAGATTGCCGCCCACGAAAAAGCGGTACCCGTGGAAAAGCTATACGAATACTGCCGTATCGCAAGAGAAATACTCACAGACGACCACGCAGTGGGAAGAGTTATTGCGCGTCCCTTTGAGGGTGAATACCCCGACTACAGAAGAACGGCTAAGCGACACGATTTTTCCGTCGTACCGCCCTCTGATACTCTTCTCGACGTGCTGAAAAGAGAAGGGTACAGAATTATACCCATAGGCAAGATTTACGATATTTTCGCAGGTAAGGGACTTGACAAAGCCATACCTACAGTTTCAAATGCAGACGGTATGAAAAAACTGAGTAAGGCTCTCAGCGAGGATTTTACGGGTCTTTGCTTCGTAAACTTGGTGGATTTCGATATGGTCTACGGTCACAGAAACGACGTGGAGGGCTATGCGAAGGCTCTTTCGGAGTTTGACTTATGGCTCGGTGAGGCTATACCTCAGATAAAGGAGGATGACCTTCTTATCATCACCGCCGACCACGGCTGCGACCCCCTCACTCCGAGCACTGACCATTCGAGAGAGTATACTCCCCTTCTCGTTTATTCAAAGGGTATAAAAAGCGTGAATCTCGGCACAAGAGAAAGCTTTGCCGATATAGGAAAAACCGTTGCTGACCTTTTCTCAGCCGAAAACAGTCTCAGCGGAAAAAGCTTTAAAAACAGCATTATCAAGGAGTTTTAATATGACTGACCGTGAACTCATAAAGGAAGCAAAAAAGGCTGCAAGGGCCGCCTACGCCCCTTATTCATCATTCACAGTGGGTGCGGCTCTTCTGACGAAGGAAGGAAGAGTATTCAGAGGCTGTAATATCGAAAATGCTGCCTACTCCCCCACAAACTGTGCCGAAAGAACTGCCTTTTTCAAGGCGGTGAGCGAGGGTGAAAGAGAATTTTCCGCCATAGCAATTGTAGGCGGTAAAAATGAGGATTTCTGTGATTTCTGTCCCCCTTGCGGAGTATGCCGTCAGGTTATGAGCGAATTCTGCGACGGTGATTTCAGAATAATCCTCGGTAAAAACGATGAGGATTATAAGGTATTTACCTTATCGGAGCTGTTGCCCGAAAGATTTGAATAAACGAAAATCCATCCGAAAAATCGGATGGATTTTATTATTAAAATGTCAGCCACTGCTGTTCTTCCTTTATTTCTTTAGCTCTTTCGGAAGAAACCTCTATTGACACATAGGTTCTGACTGTCTCGGATTTTTCACCGTCTTCGTCTGCACTTTCCTTTACACAGTTGCCGTTTTCATCGTAGGTATAAGTATATGTATACAGTGTATTGTCGATGTTACTGTAATAGGATTCCTCCGTAATTCTGCTTTCCTCATCGTATTTGTAGACGTAGCGGCCCGTAAGGTCACCTTCATAATATTCGGCTTCCTCAGTACAGTTGCCCTTACCGTCATAGGTATAAACGGTCTCAGACTCAAGAGTCTTTTCGTAATAATATTTTTCGTTAAGCACATTGCCATTGGTATCGTATTCATAGGTATTGCGGTAGCTTTCCTCGTCATCGTAATAACTGATCTCCTGAGTAACATTTCCCTTGTCATCATGGCTGTAAACGGAGTAAGAGCTATAACCGTCGTTTGAACTGTAGTCAGATCTTACACAGTTATTCTTTTCATCGTACTGATAATTGTAACGGTAATACTCCTCACCGTAATAATAGGAAATCATTGAAATCAGGTTTCCGTTACTATCGTAGGTGGATACGTCACGGGCATCCTCGTTTCCTTCAGCACTGTAAAAGATATCATCA
>JAZULG010000076.1:0-8142 GCA_045603005.1 Acutalibacteraceae bacterium | reverse complement strand
TCATATCAAGCTCGCCGAAGCGCTCTGCGTATTCCTCAACGGGAATCTCTATTCCGTGCTTCGCTCCGTGCATTACGATGTATTTTGCACCAAGCTCAGGTGCGGCGGCGAAGAAACGCCTATAGTTTTCTATACCGTCGTAGAAGCGGCGCTTGTATCTTGAAAAGAAATCGTAGCCCTCGGAAAAGGAGCGGTAGGGATGAAGGGATGTTACCGTCATACCGTAGTGATCTCTGATTTTTTTCAGCTCACTGATAAACTCAGGATTCAGCTCCGAGTGGGAATTGAAAAATATCTCGCAGTGTGTAAAGCCGAGCTCACCGATTTTTTCAAAGGATTTCTCCGTTTCAAGCGGATAAAAGCAGGCTGACGAAGCTCCGATTTTCATATAATTCCCTCCCCGGTGATAAAATCTTATACGTTTTTATTATACCAAATATAAAATCAAAATACAACCGAGAAAGGATAAAAATATACCGCTTCGAAGTATATTTTTCGAAGCGGAAGAGATTTTATCACATTTTGAATATTATTCCCATAACTGCGGCAAAAACGATGAGCATTATGGGGTGTATTTTTTTGAATTTCAGCGTTACTGAGAAAATGACTGCACTCAGAGCAAGGCACAGCCAGTTGACGCTTTCAAAGCTGAAGACTGCTTCTGTACCGAGAAAGGCAATCTTTGCAACCGAAAGAAGTGCTGAAACGATAAGACCGAAGGAGGCGGCACGAAGACCGTAGAAGGCAAACTGAACGTATTTTGAATCCTTGAAGCGGTCGAGTATTTTAGAGACGATTATAATTATGATAAGAGAGGGAGTTATGACACCGATAGGGGCTATGACCGCACCGAGAATACCTGCGAGAGAACCGTAATCGTTTGAAATCTGAAAGCCGATGTAGGTTGCCATATTTATGCCGAGAGGACCGGGAGTAGATTCGGAGATAGCAACCATATTTGAAATATCTGTCTGAGTAAACCAGCCTGTAGCCTCACCCATATCCACAAGGAAGGGGAGAGTTGCGAGACCGCCGCCGATTGCGAAAAGTCCCACGAGAAAGAAGCGGACAAACATCTCACCGTAAAGCAAAAGAAGAGCTGTCATTTGTCTCCCTCCTTTTTCTTAAGAGAAGCCTTTTCCTTGCTGAGCTTGATTACTATTCCGCAGAATGCCGCCGCAATAACAAAGATTACGGGGGAAAGGTCAGTAAAGAAGGAGAGCAGTGCAACGGCGATAAAAATAATAACCGTGAAAATATCAACAAGGCTCTTTTTGGACAGCTTTATCACGGCGCTGAGAATAAGGGCAACAACTGCGGCTCTTATTCCGCCGAAGGCGTGCTGTACGATTTCAAGCTCCTGAAAGTTGCTGATAAAGGCGGCGATGCAGCTGATGATAATTATTGAGGGAGTCACAACTCCGAGGGTGGCGAAAAGAGCACCCGGGAGTCCCTTTGTTTTGTAGCCGACAAAGGTTGCAGTGTTGACGGCAATTACACCGGGCGTGCACTGACCTATGGCAAAATAGTCCATAAGGTCATCGTTTGACACCCACTTTTTCTTTTCGACAAGCTCCCTTTGCATCATAGGCAGCATAGCATAGCCTCCGCCGAAGGTGAAGCCGCCTATACGGGCAAAAACAAGAAAGAGATTTATAAGAGTTTTCATAAAATCACCTTAAAAATCAGGGCGACCTGAGCCGCCCTTGAGTTTATTTGCTGTGTTTTCTGAAGAAGCGGAGCATTTCCTCTATTGCTCTGTCGCCTGCTTCATCCGAGGGATAAATAACGGGGAAAACGTGGGGGAGGTCCTTACCGCGGAATTTCTCAAAGTCCATAAGCTGACACTCCACTCCTCTCTCCTTAAGGTCTCTTGCACAGCGTCTTGTCTGCTCTCTTGCAAGGAAGTCGCCGCTTGAGGTGAGAAGGAAGGTAGGCGGCATTTTGCCGAGGGGGAGAAGTCTGTCAAAATTGACGTAGGAACCCCATTTTTCCTTACGGAAGTCTTTTCCCAGCATAATATTAGTGTAAAAGCTTATAGGAAGCTTATCGTCCATATATGCAACGGGGCTTGTGAGAGCTACTGCGTTGAAGCGAAGACCGCTGTCTTCTATATCAAAGATGTGACGTACTTCACTGCTTACTGAAAGCATAGCGGTGAAGGCAGCAAGCATACCGCCTGCAGAGTCGCCGGTAAGGAAGATGTTATTTTCATCGCAGGGGAAGCTTTTGAGGCTTTCTTTAATACAAACGAGAGCCTCTCTGATGTCCTCAAGCTGCTTTTTTGCATTTACCTCGGGATAAAGCCTGTAGCTCATATTGAAAACCACGTAGCCCTTTTTAGCGAGGGTAAGGCAGTAGATTTTATTGAGCTCCTTATCGCCGTATGCCCAGCCACCGCCGTGAACATCAATAATAACGGGAAGCTTTTCGGTAGTACCCTCGGGGTAATAGACGTCGAGCTGGTGGTGCTTGTGACCGTCGGACATATATTCGATGCCGTTTACCTCTGTTATGCCTTCAGGCGGGGTAAGGGTAGCGATTCTTTTATCGTCCTGAATTTTTGTGTTGAGCCAGAAAAGAGCGATTGCCTTATCAATCAATGACATAACAACATCTCCTTTTGTTTAAATTACATCGGGGGCATGGGAGTACCGCCGCTCTGAGCCATAGCCTGAGCGAATAAACCGGGCTTCTTCTGCTTCTTGGGCTTGTAGACAGGAGGATTAAGGAGCTTTGCCTTTGCTCTCTTTCCCATTGCAGAAGCAAGATATCTGTTTACTTCGATGACGGGAGGAGCCATTGTTTCGCTCATATAGTCAACGCAGCGGGCGAGAAGAATCTGGTCATTGTTGAGCTCACCCAAGATTGTAACTGCGATAAGGCTCTGTGTGTCGTTGGTGCCGTCCTCATAGATTTCGTTGAGAATCTGGAACATCTTCTTCATTGTCTGAGGATTGTTTTCCTTTATGGCGTCGATAACCTTCTTTGTGCCGTACTGTGAGAAAAACTCTTCGCCGAGAAATTCGTTATATTTTGCGAGGTTTTCCTGATACATCGGACGAAGCTCGGGGAAAACGTGGCACAGTCTGCTGGCAAGAGTGTTTGCGTCATAGCTTGAGCCCTGTCTGACAGCGTTCTTTGAAACTGTCTGTGCGGCAGCCTTCTGGGCAGGTGTCTTTTTCTGTGAAGGCTTCTTCTGTGCAAATTTGTTTGCGAGAGTGTCTGTAAATTCAGTAACAACATATTTCATATCTCTCGGATCGGGCTCTTCGTCAAGAAGTGAGGAAGAAATCTTCTTTGTTGTATCGTCGCCTGTTTCGCCCTGATACATAGTGATGATTCTGCCGTCGTATTCGAGCTTGATTGCGCCCTTTTCACCTTCAAATACAGTGGAAACAGTGCTGTCAGCCTCTGCTGAAAGCTCTGTGTTTTCGGAAAAACCGTACTTTTCAAGCTCTGCTGAAAGACCGTCGATAACAGAGCGGAGATTGTTTTTTAAATTACTCATCAGGATAAACCCCTTTATAAAATATTTTCACTTTTATACAATTATATAGTATAACACAAAAAAAATCAAATGTCACTATAAAAACGTAAAATTATTGTGTTTACTTATATATTAGTTAATGCTATAATGGAAAAGATATAATGTAAAAGGAGAAATTTCTATGTCGGAATATAAAATTCACGTAGCCTACGGCTTTCACGTTAACTGCTACCATTCCTACAGAGGAGATACCAATGATAACTTAGGCTTCGGCTCGGATATAAGAATTATAAGAAAAATTCTTGACGTGCTTACCGATTTCAACGAAAGGGGAATACCCGTCAAGGGAACATGGGACAGTGAAAACTTTTTCTCACTGCAGAAAATCCTGCCTGAGTATGCTCCCGATATCATCGAAAAGATGAAGGAGAGAGTAAAAAAGTACGGTGACGAAAACATCATTATGGGCTATAACAACGGTGCTCTTTCCGCTATGACCGAGGACGAATTCGAGGCGAGCATAGAGCGGTCGGTGACCAATGCTGACGGCAGCGGTCTTGCGGATATTTTCGGTGAATGTGAAAAGATAGTCCGCCCGCAGGAGGTTATGTTTACTCCCTCCCAGGTCAGCCTTTACAACAGATGTGGTGTAAAAGCGTTGTGCCTTTATTACAGCTGCGTACCCTTCGATGCCTTCCGTACCATTATACCGAAGCTGCCCGATGAAATGGGCTTCAACCCACTTACATATACCTACAAGGGCGAGAGTATGACGGTTATTCCTACCTACAGCAACTCCGACGTCTGTGATGCAGGCTGTCTGAGAGCCTGGGTCAAGGACCTGAGAAGAAAGCAGGAGAGCGGAGAAATCAAAAATGACCTTTTCCTTTTCATCAATATGGATGCGGATGCTGTTTTCTGGGAAACTCTCGAAATAGGAAAGCTTACGGGTAAAATCGCAAACACCGACGGCATTCACGGTCTTGTTGAGGAGATTGCCGACCTTCCCTATATCGTGTTTGACACCCCCGGCGGATATCTTAAAACTCACGGTAGCGTAGGCAAGATAGAATTCACTCATGATACGGCTGACGGCAATTTCACCGGCTACGCCTCCTGGGCGGAAAAGCCCTTCAACCGTCAGATATGGACAAGCCTTGAAAGAGCAAGAGCTATGGCAAAGGTAAATGCAAAGAAGGATTGCGAGTCACCGTCGTTTGATGACAGAGTGCTTCTTCTTTCCACTACACACTTCGGTCTTGCAACGCCCGTACTGAATATTCAAAGAGAAAAAACAGCGCTCAGCCTTGCCTCTGCGGTAACTGAGAAGGAAAGGGCAGTACTTTCAAAGGTAAAGGAGCTTACGGTTTATAATACCTCAGGCTCAGCTCTGCAGTGTGTTCAGCTCGGGCTTAAGGAAAAGCTTTCCGACATCACAACACTAAAGATAACCGCAAAGGGTCTTGAAAGCTACACGGCAATATCACTTTCTGAGGACAATACCTCGGTTTATCTTATGATGAAGTTCAGTAAGGTGCAGAAAAGCTATAAAATCTCCCTCGATTTCACCGCTGAGCCGAAGAAGCCGCAGTTCAGAAATCAGCTTAAAAATGACAGACTCTGTCTTATGTTCAGTCCCTCGGGTAAAATTATGTCCGTACATTGTGACGGCAGAAAAATTGGCGACGATGAATTTCTGCAGAGCTTCATAACCTACGGCAAAAAGAAGTACCGATTCGTCAATACCTCTGCTTCAGCGCTTAAGGTTGCAGGTGACGGAGAGGGAATACGCATAAAGGGTGAAATTCATCTGCCCGATGAAATAAGCGGAGGCAGCTTCACCTACGATTTCTTTAAAAACAGCTTCACTGACGGTATTTTTATAAGAACTACCGTAAACTATCCTTATACTGCTGAGACAACCTCTATTTCAACGGAAAATTCGGCTCTCGGCAGATACAGTGATATGAAGTGGTTTGAGGCGGTTCCCTTCCAGATAAGTCCTCTTCTCAGCAAGGAGGCTTCGGTCATCAAGCGCAACTTTATGGATGATGTATCCTCCTTCAGAACTCAAGTATTCCCCGAATGTGACAGTAAAAACAAGAGCGTTGCCTCCTTCAATCATCAGCTCACGGGCGGCTTTGTCGGCCTTTACGATGAAAAGGGCGGCATAATTCTTGCAAATGCACGTCAGGTGCTGGGCTCTATGGCGCACTGCCCGATGAGACTTGAGGAAGGCGGACAGGTGAGAATGAATCCCTTCGGTACCTATTACGGTCCTCAGCGCCACCACTGGGGCAGGTCAAGGGATCAGATTCTCAATGTTTATACTCTCGTTGCGGCTCAGGGCAAGTCCATAGCACCATCCTATAACGGCTGCAGCGAAACGGCTGTCACAGCTCTTTATCCCATCGGTGAAAAGGGCCTGAGTGATGAGCTGAAAAATGAAATATGTGCCTTCAGTGATGGTGCCGTTGTTGCAGGTGAGAGCGAAGCGGCAGTGCCCTTCACGAAGGATAACGTAACCTTCAGACAGACAAAGGCTGACGGTATTGATGAAAAAGATCTCAAAAATCCGGTGCTTACAGGTCTTGGCGGTAATCTTCTGAAATATGTAACGAGGGGGCCCATAGCGATAGGACATATAATTTTCAGCCAGCTTAAGGCAAAAAAATAAATTATAAGAGGGTCAGAATGGCAAAAAATTCATTAAATTGTTGACAAAGCGGTCATAATGAATTATAATTATAGCGTATAGTGGCTTTATAGCCGCATTTCAAAACAATGAAACGGAGGATTTATTATGAAAAAGGCATTAGCAGTTCTTCTTTCAGTGCTCGTTCTTTTCTCAATGCTGGGTGTAGCTTCCTTTGCTGCAGACGAGCCTGATACATCTGATCTTGTTGCAGTTGAATATTACGATGACAACGGCAATCTTATCAAGAAGCTTCACGTTGCTCCCGGAACAATCATCGAGGATTATGTTCCTGCAAACCCTGTTAAGCCCGACACAGACACAGAGAGATATGTTTTCAAGGGCTGGAGATGTGAGCTCGACGGCAAGCTTTATTATGAGAACACAGTTCAGCAGGTTTTCCCCAGCTGTGAGCCCGGCTCAACAGTAGTTTTCCGCGCAGAATTCAGCACAGAAAATCTTGAAGAGCGTCAGACCTTATGGAATTTCATCGAGTCAATCTTCGAGAGAATCAACCTTATCTTCGCATATTTCGCAAAGATTTTTGAGTGGTAAAAAAACACACAGACCGCAGAGTATGCCGACACCCGGTAAGGAAGTATTTCTTTAAAATGTGAACTAAGCACACGATAATTCGTTAAAAATCACCGATATGCGTCAGCTTTATCGGTGATTTTTGCTTTTTTTGAATACTTATTTTGCATTTTAAAGTGCTTTGCAGTTTCGTAAGAACTGAAAATTTCTTGTATTGAAGCCATAAAAAACAGCAAGGCTGTCGCCTTGTGAGGCTTTTGGCAATAATACAGGGAATTTTGTTCGAGAAACAAATACTGCCTTATCGGGTGTCGGCATATTCTCTGCGGTTTTTGTTTGTGCTCTATTAACAGTTTAAGAGGATAATTTATCTCCTCTTTTTTGATTTTTGTATATTGAAAAGAAGCCTTTGCAGTGCTATACTATTGCTTGCTTTAAAAATGCAGGAGGATAAAAAAATGAAAAGCTTTTATCTTAAGCCGAAGCTTTTTTCGGTCATAAAAAATTACAGCGCTCAGCAGTGTGTGAAGGACATTATTGCGGGTGTTATCGTTGCCATTATTGCTCTTCCTTTGTCGATAGCTCTTGCCATTGCAAGCGGCGTTGAGCCTCAGCAGGGCATTTACACGGCGATAGCGGCAGGCTTCGTTGTTTCCTTCCTCGGCGGCAGCCGCATACAGATAGCGGGTCCTACGGCGGCCTTTGCGACGGTTGTTGCAGGCATAGTTGCCTCTCAGGGTATGGACGGACTTGTTATTGCCACAATCCTTGCAGGTATTATGCTCATTCTTATGGGCGTGTTTAAATTAGGCTCACTTATCAAGTTTATTCCCTACACTATCACAACGGGCTTTACCGCAGGTATTGCCGTAACGATTCTGATAGGTCAGATAAAGGATTTTCTCGGTCTTACCTATGCCGAGGGTGTAAAGCCTATTGAAACTGTTGAAAAAATCGAGGCAAATATCCACGCGATAGACACCTTCAGCTGGCAGTCTCTTCTTGTGGGTGCGGTATGCCTTGCAATTCTCATAATTTATCCTAAAATCGAAAAGAGAATACCTCCCTCACTTATTGCGGTTGTTGTCGGCGCACTTATGGTTAAGCTTATCCCCGGTCTTGACGAGGGGGTAAAGACAATCGGCGAGCTTTATACGATTCCCACGGGACTTCCCTCGCTCAGCCTCGGCGGTATGGATATAAGCTTCGGCAAAATTTCTGCAGTGCTTCCCGACGCCTTTACCATTGCGGTGCTTGCGGCGATTGAGAGCCTTCTTTCCTGCGTTGTTGCGGATACTATGGTAAACTCACGTCATAACTCAAACGCAGAGCTTGTGGCTCAGGGTGCAGGTAATATCGCTTCCGTACTTTTCGGCGGTATCCCTGCAACAAGTCGGAGGCCAAGCGGTCTTAGGAAGACAAT
>JAZULG010000075.1:0-6189 GCA_045603005.1 Acutalibacteraceae bacterium | reverse complement strand
AGCCGCAACGAAGGAAGCGGGACTCATCTCTATGCCCGGCTGTGCAACTCCCTCCGAAATGTCGAAGGCATATAAGCTCGGCGCAGATCTCATAAAGCTCTTCCCGCCCTCCGTTATCAGCCTCAAGACCATCAAGGAGATACGCATTCCTCTTTGCCATAACCCCCTCGTATGCTTCGGCGCCGTAACGGCTGCAACGATAAACGACGTGCTTGCAACGGGCGTTGTCGGTGTGGGAGTCGGCTCTTGCGTTATGGATAAGACCGCCGTTAAAGAGAAGGACTACGCAAAGCTTACCGCACTTGCGAAGGCCGTGACCGAAAAGATATAATACGGAGTACGTTATGAAGCTTGATATTGAGCAGCTTACCTTAGAAGACATTTTTCTCGCATTACCCGTAAGATTTCTTTGCAAGGATGATTGCAAGGGAGTGTGCTGTAAGTGCGGGGCAAATTTAAACGAAGGTTCGTGCGGATGCAAAAAAGACATTGACCCCCGTCTGGAGGCTTTGTTAGGTCTGCTGGACGAATAACCAGTTAATTATTTAATTATTATAATAAGGAGGTGCTGGAAGATGGCAGTACCAAAGAGAAGAGTATCAAAGGCAAGAAGAGATAAGAGACGTTCAAATGTGTGGAAGCTTGACGCTCCGACACTTGTAAGATGCAAGCAGTGCGGTGCATATACTGTACCCCACAAGGTTTGTGCTGAGTGTGGCTATTACAAGGGCAAGCAGGTTGTTGTTAAGGACGAGGACTAAGCCTTTGGAACTTGAGAGGTGGAGAAGCTGAGGCTTTCTTCACCTTTTTTATTGATTGCGAGGTGAGAGTGTGTCGGTTGAAATCAAATCAGTCAGGAAATTTTCCTTTCTTTATTTAAAGGGTATCAGAGCAGGGGATAAGATTATCAGCATTAACGGTAATAATATCCGCGATTTCCTTGATTATGAGTTTTACATCAAGGAAGAAGATCTTCTTTTTGAGTTTGAACAAAACGGTAAAACGAAGCTTATAAGGATGAAAAACAAGGCTGATAAAGGCATAGGGCTTGAGTTTGATTCTTTTCTTATGGATAAGCAGCAAAGGTGCAAAAACAACTGTATTTTCTGCTTTATCGACCAGAATCCGAAGGGGATGCGCGAAAGTATATACTTCAAGGATGATGATTCAAGATTGTCCTTTCTTTTTGGCAATTACATAACTCTTACCAATCTCAGCGATGAAGATATTGAAAGAATAATCAAAATGCATATTTCACCTGTAAATATTTCTGTTCACACGATGAATAAAGAGCTTCGTGTTAAGATGATGAAAAACAAAAATGCCGGTGAATGTCTTGATTATATAAAGAGACTTGCTGATGCAGGAATTGAAATAAATACACAGCTTGTTTTGTGCCCGGGAATAAATGACGGAAAAGAGCTCGAATGCAGTCTGAATGAGCTCGCAGGATTTTATCCTGCAGTGCAGAGCATCGCTGCAGTACCGGTCGGTGTAACCAGACACCGTGAAGGTCTTTTTGATATGCCGACCTATACCAAAGAAACATCGTCAGAGGTAATTGATATAATAAATTCTTTCGGCGATTCCTTTAAAGAAAAGCACGGAGTAAGACTCGCTTACGCATCCGATGAATTCTATCTTAAAGCTGAAAAAGATATTCCCGAAGCCGATTATTATGAAGGCTATCCGCAGATAGAAAACGGTGTAGGCATGTGGCGTGATTTTATAGATGAAACACTTCTATGTCTTGATGAAATTGAAGCAGATATAAATATCAGCCGAAGCGTAAGCGTTGCAACGGGTGTTGCTGCATACCCTCTTATTAAGGCGATGTCGGATAAAATAACCGCACTTTACCCTTCAGTGAGGATAAATGTCTATAAAATAGAAAACGAATTTTACGGTCATTCTGTAACTGTAGCAGGTCTTGTTACGGGTAATGATCTTATAAACGGACTGAAGGAGAAGGAACTTTACGGTGAAATTCTTATTCCAGATGTAATGCTTAATGCTGATAATGAACTTTTTCTTGATAACATCTCGGTTTCTGATGTTGAAAGAGAGCTCGGTGTGAGGCTTACGGTTGTTCCTGAGTCGTCAGGAAGCAATCTCATTAAAAAAATATTGATGCTAATTTGAAAGAAGGGGGCGACAGAATGGCAAGACCAATTGTTGCTATTGTCGGCAGACCGAATGTTGGTAAAAGCACACTTTTCAACAAGCTTATCGGTCAGCGACTATCAATTGTTGATGACACACCGGGTGTCACAAGAGACCGTATCTACGGCGACTGTGAATGGCTGAACCGTCATTTTCTCCTCATTGATACCGGTGGTATAGAACCTCAGAGTGATGATATTATTTTGCAGCAGATGCGCCGTCAGGCTCAGCTTGCAATTGACTCCGCTGATGTTATAGTACTTGTGACTGATATAAGAACCGGCGTTGTTGCAACTGATGCAGACGTTGCTGCAATGCTTCAGAAAAGCGGTAAGCCTATTATTCTTTGTGTAAATAAATGTGATACCGTTGGTGAATTGCCGTTAGAATATTATGAATTCTACAATCTCGGCCTCGGTGACCCTATTGCAGTTTCTTCTGTTCACGGTCACGGTACGGGCGACCTTCTTGACGCTGTTCTTGAGCATCTGCCCGAGGATACCGACGAGCCTGAGGAGGATGAAACCATAAAGGTTGCGGTCATCGGTAAGCCTAATGTCGGAAAATCCTCACTTATTAACGCTATTTCAGGTGAAGAAAGAGCTATCGTTTCCAATATTGCAGGCACAACAAGAGATGCAACCGACACATTTATTTCTAACGAACACGGCGACTTTATGTTTATTGATACTGCAGGACTTCGCAGAAAAAGCAAGGTTGAGGATCAGATTGAAAAATACTCTGTAATACGTGCAAAAATGGCAGTAGAACGTGCTTCTGTATGTGTTATTATGATTGACGCTGTTGAGGGCTTCACCGAGCAGGATAGCAAGGTTGCGGGTATCGCACACGATATGGGCAAGGCTTGTATCATTGCAGTTAACAAATGGGATGCTCTTGAAAAAGACGGAAGAACTATGGACAGCTACCGCAAAAAGCTTATGAATGACTTTTCTTTTATGTCATACGCTCCGATTATATTCATCTCTGCAAAAACAGGGCAGAGACTTGACAGACTCTTTGAGCTCATAAGGTTTGTTGACGAGCAGAATTCAATGAGAATTTCAACAGGTAAGCTTAATGACGTACTTGCCTCTGCTACCGCAAGAGTACAACCTCCTACGGATAAGGGCAAAAGACTCAAAATTTACTATATGACTCAGGCTTCCACAAGACCGCCTACGTTTGTTTGCTTTGTTAATGATAAGGAGCTTTTCCATTACAGCTACCAACGTTATCTTGACAATCAGATAAGAGAGGTTTTCGGTCTTGAAGGCACTCCTACAAGATTTGTTATACGTGAGCGCGATAAAAAGTAAACTCTTTTTTAACAAAACGCTACAGAACAGTAAAATATTGACTTTAAAATTCCTTTTTGCTATACTGTAGTGAGTAATAAATTATGATTATAAGGCGAGGTATGGTAATGCTTACAAATGTCCTTGATTATTTAGACAGAAGCGTGTCACTCTATGCTGACAAGGTTGCTCTTTCAGACAGTAAAAACGAAGCAACCTATGCTGAATTCGGCGATAAATCCGATGCTATCGGCTCAGCGATTATCGAAAGAACCGGTACTAAAAATTCGCCTGTTGTTGTTTTTATCGATAGAAACATCGAGTCAGTGATTTCCTTTATGGGTATAGCAAAAAGCGGCAACTTCTATGTTCCCATTGACCGTCAGCTTCCTGTTAAGCGTGTTGAGCTTATTGTTGAGACATTACAGCCCAAGGCTGCAATTATATGGGAAAAGGATAATAAGATTCTTGATGAAATAAACTTTTCAGGCGAAAGGCTTCTCTATGAGGAAGCAATTTTACACACAGCAGATTGTGACGCACTTAAGGCCGTCAGAGATTCTGCTATTGATACGGACCCTCTGTATGCTATCTTTACATCAGGCTCAACAGGCGTACCAAAGGGCGTGCTTGTGTGTCACAGAAGTGTAATTGACCTCATTGAAAACTTTGCAGAGACCTTTGATTTTGATGATACTTGTGTATTCGGAAATCAGGCTCCCTTTGATTTTGATGTCTCCGTTAAGGATATTTATTCATGTATCAGAAACGGCGGTTCTATGCACGTAATTCCCAAGCTTTTCTTCTCATTCCCCGCTAAGCTTATCGCTTGCATCAATGAGAGAAAGATAAATACTATTATCTGGGCAACATCTGCATTGAGAATTATCGAAAACCTTAACGCTTTTGAAAAAACGCTCCCTGAAACACTCAGAACTATAATGTTCTCGGGTGAGGTTATGCCCAATAAGGTGCTTAACTATTGGAGAAACAAATTGCCTGATGTTAAATACGTGAATCTTTACGGCCCCACTGAAATAACCTGTAACTGCCTTTACTATAAGGTAGACAGACCCTTCAGCGACGAGGAAGCTTTACCTATTGGTGTACCCTTTAAAAACACTGATATTCTTCTTCTTGACGGTGATACACTTATAACAGAGCCGGGAGTCAAGGGCGAAATCTGTGTAAGAGGCACTTCTCTTGCTCACGGATACTATAATAATCCTGAAAAAACTGCGGAGGCTTTCTGTCAGAATCCTCTCAACAAGGCTTATCCCGAGCTTATTTACCGTACGGGTGACCTTGCAAAATACGGTGATGACGGACTTATATATTTTGTTTCCCGTAAGGATTATCAGATTAAGCATATGGGTCACAGAATTGAGCTTAGTGAGGTTGAAATTGCCATCAATTCACTTCCATACATTGATGCGGGCTGTTGTATATACGATAAGCCTAATGAGCAGATTGTTCTTTTCTATCAGTCTGCCAACGAGTGTGAAAGGGACATTATGAAAGACGGCACAAAGCTTCTTCCGAAGTATATGATGCCCAACCGATTCATACATTTCACGGAGCTTCCTATGACAAAGAATGCTAAAATTGACCGTGTTAAGCTGAAAGGGGAATATCTCGGTAATGATTAAAATTGAGAATTCCGCGCAGTTCAATTCTTTTGTGAAAAAATTCAGAACCGAGTACGGCAAAGCACTTTCAAACTGTTTTCTTATGCCTGCAGAACTTGATGCTCTTGCAAATGAAGAAAAGCTTTTTATTGCTGAATATCCCGGTTGGCTTCTGATTATCTGTGATAGAGTAGATTACAGCAATCTCTATTATTATACGGTAGAAGGCTCAGATACAGGTTTTGTAAAAGCTTTTATGAAGGACCTTTCAGACAAAGAAGTCTATCTTGATATTGTAACGAGAACAGGAAGAGGAGATAACGATACCCCTGAAAGACTGATTTCCGCCGGACTTGCAAAAAAGTATAAATCTTATCAGCGTATGCAGCTTGCAATTAAGGATATTGATTTCGGAGCTGTTAAAACAGATGTTGCTCAAGGTTACTTCTTACGTGAAGATTATAATAATCCTGAAGAATTTAATAAACTCTGGAAGGAGGCACTTGATGAAAAAAGTACGCCTCTTCCTAATGACAGTGAGCTTAAGTCACTTCTTGAAACAGGTTGCCTTTTCAGTGTTACTGATTGTGAGGAAAACCTTGCAGGTGTTGCAATGCTTACCGTGGCCTCTAAGCAAGCTCTTATTCAGCATGTTGCTGTTTCAACTGAGCATCGAAGAAAGGGGCTTGCACTATGCCTTCTCAGCAGATGCTTCCTTGCTGCAAAAGAAAAAGAGCTTACTGTTTTAAGACTTTGGGTTGACCGTGAGAATATGTCAGCTATCGCACTCTATGACTGTACGGGATTCGTTACCGACGGTATGATATGCGATCAACTATATATGAAAGGAAACTAAAATTATGAAAGAACAACTTATGAAAATTCTCAATGAGCTTCGTCCTGACGTTGACTTTGAGAACGAAACAGCCCTTGTAACCGACGGTATCCTTGACTCATTTGATATCGTTTCACTTGTCGGTGAAATCAATGCTGAATTTGATATTACCGTAGGTGTTGATGAGCTTGAGCCTGAGAACTTTGATACTGTTGCAGCTATGCTTGAGCTTATCGCTGAGCTTGCAGATTAAATTTTATAAACA
>JAZULG010000074.1:0-6873 GCA_045603005.1 Acutalibacteraceae bacterium | reverse complement strand
GTCGATGAAGTCGCCGTCATTGTAATAGGTAACCTCCTCGTTGGGATATTCCGCATCGAAGGAATCAACTATGATAAGCTTGATTTTCATTCTTTCGGGAATGAGATTCTTTATATAGACGCTTGCGTGCTGACCGGGTACAACTCCGGGCACGTACTCGGCAAGACCTGCAAGGTTGGGCTTGAGCTCAACGAAAATGCCGTACCTTTCAACAGAGCGGACAATACCCGGCACAGTTTCTCCCGCCCTGAAGAGAGCCGCATTCTCCTCCCATGTACCGAGAAGCTCCTTGTAGCTGAGGGTGATTCTTCCGTTTTCGTCAATGCTTTTTACTACTGCCTTTATCTTCTGACCGGGAGTAAATCTTGCACTCGGATGAGGAATTCTCGAAACGGATATTGAGTCAATGGGCATAAGAGCAGATATACCCGCACCGATGTCAGCAAAGACACCGAAGGATTCCATATGAGTCACAACTGCATCGATAACACAGCCGGGAGTAAGCTTTGAGATGTAGTCCCGCATACAGTCGAGCTGAACGCTTTTTCTGGAAAGAACGGCTATAGTCTCTCCCTTTTCATCGGTTGTAAAGTCGGTGATACGGCACATAACGGGCTTATTGACACGGGAGATAATTGCAATATCACGTACCGAGCCGTCATCTATACCGATTGCGCCCTCGTCCCTCGGGATTATACCCTTCATCACGCCTAAATCAACGTGAAGGTTGTGGTCCTTGTCACAGACCGTCGCTCTGACCTCCACAATTTTACCGCTGTAGCAGGCTTCTCTGATTGACGCCGTCGAGGAAAGCAGACTTCTGTTTTCGTTAGTGGAAATCAGATAGTTTTCAGGAAAATACTTTTTCATTTTTAAAACCCTTTCTGTCATACGATTATATTTTTATCTATATGCTTATTTTTTTCTATTTATTTATAATTTTTGCTCTTTGTGATTGATATTATGCGTCTGTTTATGCTATACTTTTATAATAAATGCGCGATTCGCAATGCGCAAAACCCCTCAGTCATCCTTTCGGATGACAGCTCCCCTTTCAAGGGAGCCGAGATAGCAGTGGCTCCTACGGAGCATTGTAACGCAATCGCGGGGAAGGTTTGATGAAGAAATCAACATCAGCCCGCCAAGGAAATTCGGAATTCGGAGTTCGGAATTCGGAATTGAGGGTCACTTCGGGAAAATGCAGAATGCAGAATGCAAAATGCAGAATGAAGGGTCACTTCGTTCCGAATAATCCGCTTTAACGGCAATTAAGAAACAACCTTCTCCCCGCCAGACTTAAAGACTAAACCTTGAAGTTTATTTTTATTATCAACACTCTTATTGTTTTATAAAAGTTCATTTACGCAGGTATAACCTGACAGCTATATACATGGTCTGTTGCGACCACAACTCTGCATTCTGCACTCTGCATTCTGCATTTTAAAAACGGAGGTCAAATAATGGATATTCAGGTCAAAGACATTCTTATTATGAAAAAGAATCACCCCTGCGGCTGTAACAGCTTTGAGGTTATTCGCTCGGGAATGGATTTCAAGCTCAGATGTACAAAATGCGACCACGTTGTTATGATTCCGCGCCTCAAGGCGGAAAAAAATATAAAGAAGGTTATCCGTGAGGGGAAAGAAGAGTAGTCAGTAGTCAGTAGCCAGTAGTCAGGGGAATTCCCTACGGGAATTTGTTGGATTTTCTCTCCCGGAAAACGATAAAGTAGGGACACGGCTCGCCGTGTCCGCTGACACTGTTGCATTCTCTCACTGACAGTAAATTGATAATCTGATTAAATCTCATATTTATTAAACCTTTTACTGTTTCATAAAACCTATTTTACGCAGGCAGTATCTTAATGCTTAACACACGGTTGGATGCGACCACAACTCTGCATTCTGCACTCTGCATTCTGCACTCTGCATTCTGCATTTTAAAAAGGAGATATACTATGCTCAATAAGCTTGCAAGCGTTGAGGAGCGCTATGAGGAGGTAAACTCCCTTCTCTACGACCCCGACGTAATATCGGATATGAATAAATACAGTGCTCTTATGAAGGAGCATAAAAGCCTGACTCCCATTGTGGAAAAGTTCAGGGAATACAAAAAGGCTGAGGAGGATTTTTCTTCTGCAAAGGCAATGCTCGACGAGGGCGGTCTTGACAAGGACTTCCGTGAGCTTGTTCAGGCGGAGTATGAGGAAAGTGCCCTTCTTAAGGAAAAGCTTTTCGAGGAGCTGAAAATCCTTCTTCTTCCCAAGGACCCCAACGATGATAAAAATGTTATAGTTGAAATCCGCGGAGGTGCGGGCGGTGAGGAATCGGCTCTTTTTGCAGGCGTGCTTTTCAGAATGTACACTATGTACGCTGAAAGCAAGCGCTGGAAATACGAAATTCTTTCCTCCAACCCTACGGAGCTTGGCGGCTTCAAGGAGGTTTCCTTTATGATAAGCGGTGAGGGTGCCTACTCCCGTTTCAAGTACGAAAGTGGTGTGCACCGCGTGCAGAGAGTGCCTGAAACCGAAACTCAGGGCAGAATCCACACCTCTACGGCTACCGTTGCGGTGCTTCCCGAGGCTCAGGAGGTTGATGTTGAGATAAACCCCGCAGATTTGCAGATAGATACCTACCGTTCAAGCGGTGCGGGCGGTCAGCACGTCAACAAAACCGAGTCGGCAATCCGAATCACTCACATTCCCACGGGTACTATCGTAGAATGTCAGGACGAAAGAAGCCAGCATAAAAACAAGGATAAGGCTATGAGGATTCTCCGCTCGAAGATACTCGAGGCAGAGATGCAAAAGCAGATGTCCTCAATCGCCGACGAAAGAAAGAGTCAGGTCGGTACAGGTGACAGAAGTGAAAGAATCCGTACCTACAACTACCCTCAGGGCAGACTTTCCGACCACAGAATCGGTCTTACTGTATACAGACTCGAGCAGATTCTCAACGGTGACCTTGATGAAATCATAGATTCACTCATCACCTTCTTTACCGCAGAAAAGCTCAGAAGCAATAACGAATAAAAGAGTTGTTTTGAATGGAAACTAAAATATATAAGGTAAGCTCTGCCGACAGTCCTCTCATAAAAGAGGCGGCTGATATTCTCAGAGACGGAGGCATTGTGGCAATACCCACCGAAACGGTATACGGTCTTGCAGGTAACGCCCTTGACGGCAGAGTTACAGAGAAAATCTATAAGGCGAAGGGGCGTCCTTCGGATAATCCCCTTATTGTGCATATAAGTGAATACTCCCAGTGGGCTCCTCTCGTAAAGGAAATTCCCGAAAGTGCAAAGGCTCTCGCAGATAAATTCTGGCCGGGTCCTCTTACGGTCATTCTCCCCAAATCAAAGCTTATACCCAACGAGGTAAGCGGAGGACTTGACACGGTAGCCGTCAGAATGCCCTCCAACGAAATTGCAAGAAAAATTATCACCGAATCAGGTGTACCTCTTGCGGCACCCTCGGCAAATACTTCGGGAAAGCCCAGCCCTACCTCGGCAAAGCATGTTATCGAGGACCTTTCAGGAAAAATCGATGCCGTTGTTGACGGCGGCGACTGCAGTGTGGGCGTGGAATCCACCGTAATTTCTCTTGCGGTTTCTCCCCCGAGACTTCTCCGGCCGGGTGGTATCACTCCCGAAATGCTTACAGAAGTACTCGGTGAAATTGAAATTGACGATGCGGTCTACAATAAGCTTGCAGATGGTAAGCAGGCCGCCTCTCCCGGTATGAAATATAAGCATTATTCTCCCAAGGCTGAGATTGTACTGATAAAATCGGACCTTGATGCATTTATCAGATATGCGAAGGAAAATGCGACGGAATACTCTGCCGTACTCTGCTTCGAGGGTGAAGAAAGCGAAATGCCCATAAGAAGTGTTACCTACGGGAAAAAGGACGATGCTCTCAGTCAGGCAAAGAATATCTTCGATGCCCTTCGCAGACTCGATGAAATCGGTGCGGATAAGGTTTTTGCAAGGTACCCGAAAAATGACGGTGTAGGTCTTGCGGTTTTCAACAGACTTATACGGGCTGCCGCCTTCAATCAGCTTGAACTGTGAGGTGGACTATGAGAGTTATAGGACTTACGGGCAAAACAGGTGCGGGAAAGAGCACCGTTGCCGAATTTTTAAAGAAAAAGGGCTGCTTCATAATTGACGGCGATAAAATCGCAAGGGATATCCTTCTCCCCGGTGAGCCTGCCGTAAAGGAGCTTTCCGATGCCTTCGGTGAGGATATTATCCTGCCTGACGGTAACATCGACAGAAAAAAGCTTGCTTCACGTGCCTTCGCAAGTGCTGAGGGTACGGATATGCTCAACAGAATAACCCACCCCCGCATAACGGAGCGCTTTATAACAGAAAGAGACAAATCCGAAGGTGACGGGTACAAAATTGCCGTTATCGATGCCGCCGCACTTCTTGAAAGTGACTGCAAAGGCTTATGCTCATTCTTTATAGTTGTCACCGCCCCCGAGGAAATACGTCTTGAAAGAATACTTAAAAGAGACGGCATCACAAAGGAACAGGCAATGACAAGAATAAAAGCACAGAAAAGCGACGAATACTATTTTTCGCAGGCGGACTACATTGTGAAAAACTATGAGCCATACAGTATTGATGAGGAGCTTGAAAAGCTCGCAGAAGCACTCGGGGTGTGAGCTGAGCAAGTACATTCAGCATTATAATTCTCGCTTACAGGATAAGTTTGTCGAAATATCGCTGTGCAGACTTAAATTTATAAATAATAACCGAAAGGACAGATCATAATGGATAAAGAAAGAAATGAAGCCGAAATCCTTATGGAGGAGCTCGGTTTTGAAAAGAAGCACTTTTCAGTTGCATACTCCGACGAGGAAATTGCAAGGGCAGACGCCTTCTGTGAAGGCTACAAGCAGTTTCTCCGTGACGGAAAAACAGAAAGAGAATGTGTTGACCTCGTGCTCGACAGAGTAGTAAAAGAGGGCTTCACCGAATTTGACAGTAAGAAAAAGTACGCCGCAGGTGACAAGGTGTATATGAATGTAAAGGGTAAGTCTGTTATCCTTGCAGTTATGGGTAAGAAGGGCGTAAGCGAGGGCGCAAGAATTGTTGCTGCTCACATCGACTCTCCCCGCCTTGACCTCAAGCCCACACCCCTTTATGAGGACAGTGAGCTTGCCTACTTCAAGACACACTACTACGGCGGTATCAAGAAGTATCAGTGGGTTACGATCCCTCTTGCTCTTCACGGCGTTGTTTTTACCGCAGACGGTACTGAAATAAAAGTAAGCATCGGTGAAAAGGACGACGAGCCCAGGTTCGTTATCAACGATATTCTTCCACACCTCGGTGCAGAGCAGTCAAAGCGTACCCTCTCCGACGGTATCAGAGGCGAGGAGCTCAACATTCTCATCGGCTCACGCCCCTTTAAGAGCGATAAGGGCAGCAGCCTTGTGAAGCTCAATGTACTGAAAATTCTCAACGAGAAGTACGGTATAAAGGAAAAGGATTTCATCTCCGCTGAGCTTGAAATGGTACCCGCCTTCCCCGTAAGTGATATCGGCTTTGACAGAAGTCTTATCGGTGCTTACGGTCACGATGACAGAGTATGCGCTTATCCCGCAGTTGAGGCAATCATCGGCTGTACTGCGCCCGAAAGAACAACTGTTACCGTACTTGCTGACAAGGAGGAGGTAGGCTCCGACGGCAACACCGGACTTCATTCAGCCTTCCTTGAATATTTCATCCACGACCTTGCAGATATGGAAGGTCTCAAGGGCAGAGACGTACTGAGAATGTCACAGTGCCTTTCAGCCGACGTAAATGCGGGCTATGATCCCAACTTCCCCTCGGTACATGATAAGTATAACTGCTGTGCGGTTAATTATGGCGCAGTTATTACAAAGTACACAGGCTCAAGAGGCAAATCAGGCACAAACGATGCTTCTGCTGAGTTTATGAGCACTATCCGTACCATCCTCGACAAGGCAAACGTATCCTGGCAGATCGGTGAGCTGGGCAAGGTTGACGAGGGCGGCGGAGGTACCGTTGCGAAGTATGTTGCAAACCTCGGCGTTGATGTTGTGGACCTCGGTGTTCCCGTGCTTTCAATGCACGCTCCCTGGGAGACCGTTTCAAAGTTTGATGTTTACAGCACCTACAGAGCTTGCTATGAGTTCTTCTGTGCGGAGTAAAATAAACCCTCAGCACTAAAAAAGCACCCTTCGGGGTGCTTTTTTCACTATTAACGTTGCTCGTATCTGAAAAAAGGAAGAAAGGTTATCTTTTTAACCTTTATGCTGTATCTTACTTTCACTCATCTAACGCTCGAGCCGCTCGGGCTCATACTTTGTCCTGAGCGACAAAGTATGCAAAACGCTCTCGGGGGGTGCTGACCGTCCGAAAGAAGTTTCGCTGAGGTGTTGAGTCTCTGCACCCTCAGGCATTAAGCGGTATTTTTTCATTAAGATATCCGAAGCTTGTTGGCGAAATATTTCTGCTCGTCTGCTTTAAATTCAGACGGGAGTTTCACAGCTCAATTTACCTGAAGGCTTAATCAAGGAGACCGCTCGGTCCTACCCTTTAGTCAGGCTGTTAAACTTGTCTGATTCATTCGGCATACTTCACCGCACCGTGTATTCCGACAGTCGAAGACCGCTAAGGCGAGATTTACGTAAGAGAATTCCTCCGACCTCCTGCAGGTTAACTGAAGGTGGAGGTTATAGGGAAAGTCAGAAAGCTTTTCTGTTTTTATCAAGCTTTATTTCCAAATGCATTACGGACGTTCCCCGCTGCCTGAAAATGCATACGCAGGCGGACTACACCTTTAAGAAAACATCAGACCTTTTGCCATCGTCAGGCATCTGCGGTATCAGTCTTGTC
>JAZULG010000073.1:0-8851 GCA_045603005.1 Acutalibacteraceae bacterium | reverse complement strand
GATGTAGAAGTAAACATTCTTTGTGCCGCTGTATTTACCGATGAAGGTCACTTTAACGGTGTATCTGCCGATACCGCTTCTCTTTGAAGCAACAGTAAGCTTATAGTCTGTATTCTTGACGAGTGTTTTGCCGTTTGCATCCTTGACGGTTACCTTGGGAGTCTTGTTTTTTCCGTTATATATGTAATTAGTTGTGGAAAGGGTAACAGATTTGATTTTTGCAATTGTTTCTGTTGATTCAACATCGCCGCAGACGGAGCATTTGCTTTCAATTTTACCGTCGGTGGAGAGTGTTGCTTTGGTTATTACATTTTCGTAGGTGTGAGGTGCTGTGCGGGGTGCATTGCAGAGATTACACTCTGCATCACAGGCGTTGTCGTAGGTGTGTATGCCTGTGGCTGAAATAATACCCCACATTGTTATATCAGTAATTTCCTTTGTTGCGGCATCGTCCTCAAAGTTTTTTCCGCAACCGTTACAAGTGTAATATGCCTCTTTGCCTGTATTTACACAGGTAGCAGAAACCTTAACAACGGGAATAATGACGTGCGAAGGTTTGCCTATTGAAAGGTACACATAAAGTTCACGAGACCCTATAATATAATCTAATTTTTTAACATTAGCCGTAATATCCTCGCCATTAACTATAACCTTTAAATCAGAAAAATCATCGTTTTTGATTTTTTCTTCCCAATCGTGAGTAGAATAATCTATATCAAGGATATACTTCAAAATATATTCTCTTTCGTTATTTACTTTATTTGTTCCGTCACCTATTTCGCTTAAAACACCGTTTTCAAGTACAAACATAAGAGATGAATCAAGAACTGAATCCTTGACAATTTCTATACCCTCTGTCGTTGTAGCTGCATTGTTTATGAATCTCTGCTGAACCTCACCCTCAGTATCAGCATCGTTGAGGTTAATTGCATTAAGATCATAAGTAAGATTGACTTCTTTAATTATAGTCTTCTGTAATACTGTGACTGTTGCAGAACCAACCTTAGTGTTGTCCTTTTCTGCGGTTGCTTTAATGGTTAGTATTGAAGCAGTCTCATCTTCACCTACATTTAGCCAACCGCTGTCTGAAATAACAGTATTTGCACTGGTGTTACCTTCAACAGTCCAAATAACACGCTTATCTTCCTGTGTACCTTCTACTTTGGCATAAAAACCTTTTCCCGAACCACCAGCATAAACCGAAGCAGTTTCGGGAGAAACTGTAACAGTTGATATGTAGGGCAATTCTTCAAGAACAGTAACCTTTATGTTTACAACCTTTTTACTGTCTGCATTTGCAGTTGCTTTGACGGTTAATATTGAAGCAGTTTCATCTGTACCTATTGTAAGCTTACCAGTATTATCAATAGTTGTATCTGTGCTTGTAGCACCCTCTACTGTCCAAATAATCGTTTTGTCTGATACTGTACCTTTAACTTCGCCCTGTATGGTATGACTTCCGCCTTTTTCAAGAGAGAGAGTTTTTTCGGCTACTGAAAGTTCGGTTACAATAGGCGTTGTACTCACATCACCTAACGGCACCCACATTTCCACTGAGTTATAATATTCATTATACTTTTGAAAGATGACATCACTTGTAACATCCTCGCCATTAAGTATAACCGTGATACCAGTGGGCTTTGAAACTTTGGCAGTATCAATCCAGTCATAACCTTCTTTAGTGGTAAGGTCGTACTGTATATAATATTCTCTTGAAGCATCAATCATCTCTGTTTGACTTGAGGCGCCTTTAAGTGTGCCGTCATTATTTTTGTACGCCATAAAAGCATATTCACTAAATTTGACACCGTCTGTTTTAACAGCAACATTACTTGCTGCTCTATACATGACCTCACGCTCTGTCCAAGCGGTATTGAGGTCAATCACCGAAGCGTCGTAGGTCAGATTAACCTCGTCGATTATGGTAGCTTTAACCTCATATTTAGCATAAGCTATAAGTGAACCGTATTTATCAAAGTCTTTTTCTACGGACACTGCACCGTCAACGGTTACGGCAACATCAGCCGGAATTACATAGCCGTCAGCAGGATATAATGTCATAGCAACATAATAATTACCCTCTGTGATAAGCTCAGTTGAGGTTGAGCTTAAAACAGTATCATTTTTCTTTACCTCCAAGCCTTCATCAAAGAGATTGCCGTATTTTCCTATCGTCTTGTCAAATGCTTCGTCATTTACGGTCAGTGTACCGTCGCCTCTTTCATCCAGAATTGCTGTATAATATTCCTCAACCGTCTGTCCGTACACGGGTGCGGGTACGCCCTCAATGTGAACGGTATCGATTTCGGTAGCCTCAACTGCAAATACGCTCATGGGAACCATAGTCAGCACCATAAGCATACACATCAGAAGGCTTATAATTTTTTTGCTTGTGTTCATTTTATTTCCTCCTTTTGAAAATAATGCTTTTAATTTTTTGCCATAATGTTTTTCAGCCTTGGCTTCTGTCTTGGCACAAACAGAAGGTGGCTTTGTTTCTTCATTAAGGGTAATGCTGTTCATTATTTCCACCAACACAGGCTCAACCTCGCTCTCGGACCAGGTGTAACCCTCTCTTCCTCGCATCTGACCGGGGAGAATATATGTCTTGCCCTCGGAGTCGTGATACTCGAAATGGAAAAAGACGAAATTCGAAACATCACTTGTCCTCAGCTGATGTATGTAGCCTTTGCCGTTTTTGTACTCAGCCTCCATGTGAGATCTGCTTTCAGAGGTGCGTACATCAAGACAGGACATGCCCTCCTCAAAGGAAAGAGTGAAATGCTTTTCCTCACTTTCGATAAAGAGCACCCGCTTCCCCGTCGGCCCGTCAAAGTTATAACGGAAGCAGGAGAAGGGTGAAATAGTAAAGGTGTCAAAAAGATTGCAACCTTTTACTGTCTCCAAAACGCACCACCGCCTTTAAAGATAAACTTTCTCACTTAAATTATATAATTTTTTCAATTGCAAAGTCACCCTACAAATGTAGGGGTTTTTCCGAAAAAAATGAAGCCTCCGTTTTTCGATAGGCTGCACAAAAGCACTCCAAAAGGGTGGCTCACTTAGGGATTTAACAGGTTTAAATCCACTCTTTTCCGCTTATACTTCACGAAAAAAACTCACAAGGCGTCAGCCTTGCGAGTTTTTTGCATTTTGTCTAAACGAAAAATATTTGAATTTAAACTGCCTTAGGCACCTGAATCATAATTATTTTGGATGCAGAAAAAGGCAAAATGTGAAGGAATACTTGCGTATTTCAAGCATTTTAACGCATTTATGCGCCAAAAGAATATGTTTCAGGCTATTAAATTGCCACCCTAAGCCGGGAGTGCTTTATTATCCGATTCAAATAAAAGGGCTGTTCAATTACTTCGCTGCAAGCGCTGAATCAAGCTTACCCTGTAATGTGTTCTTATCGGAAGCATTTTCCGTAGCATCAATACCTGCCTGAAGTGCTTCAAGGTCTGCCTTATCGCCGAAGGTAGCCACAACCTTAAGGCACTGTTCTCTGAGCAGTCTGTCCTTACCTGCATCATTAAAGATGTCTGTCATTATCTCAACAACTTCTTCAGTATCGAAATAATCGGCATCGGCAAGCCACTTATCATAATTCGTTGTACCCTTAATCGCAATCTTACTTACTACCTGCCATGAGGGAAGACCTGTATCTTCAAAAGCAGTCCTGAAGTATTCCATAGTTGCCTTATAAGCAGCCTCAGAGTGAGCATCGTGCGCAGGATAGTTATACCACATTCTGCAGAGCGCATCGCCTGCATTCGGATGAAGGTCAGCCTGAGTTTCATCAAGAAGGATTTCCTTGAGAACATCAACAAATCTGTCATCCTTAAGCCTATAGCAATAAAGGGCAGCTTCCTTTCTGACATCCTTATCTTCATCCTTAATGAGCTTAAGCATCATCTGAACAAGAGGCTCTTTATCATCTGTAAGGATATACTGAACTGCAAAGCTGACAGCTCTTCTGATGTTTGCATCAGTTGAATCGCTGAATGCAATTACAAAATCAATAAAATCTTTATTATCACCATAGTTGTATGATGCATAGCGTAATGCCTGATAAACTGCAACAGACTCTTTCTCGGAAAGAAGCTTCTGAAGAATAACATTGTAAGCTGCTACGCTTTCATCAAACTTATGATTGTGGAGCTGCTGATAGTAATATGCTCTTACTTTAGCTGATTCGTTTGCAAGAACAGCTTCAGCACAGTCGAGCACCCCGGGCATTGTTGCCTTTTCACTTTTGAGAAGCTTAAGAGCGTCAGCTGTAGCGTTTTCAACAAAGCTGCATCTGTCGTCAATTTCAGCAAACTCAACAGTGTCAATAATAGCAACGTATTCCTCTGCCGTGGGAGCCGCTCTGTCTTTAACGAGCTTTGCGATAAGGTCATCCCCTGTCATTTCTGCATACTCTTCAAGCTTGATTCCGTGGATTTCGCCCGCAACGGGAGCTTCTGTGGTTACGTTGTTATTGTCCGCTTCAGTGTTATCGGGTGTTTCTCCGCCACCACCGCAAGCGGCAAAAGCAAAGAGCATAAGGACTGCAAGTATTAATGCTGTAACTTTTTTCATAATAATTCTCCTTCATTTCTGATATTAAGCACTGCACAAGGCAAAGCTTTCCGACTTGATTATATAACATTCAAAAGCTATTCGTCACCCTACAAATGTAGGGATAAAGAAAAAAATCACCGATAATGCTGACGCATACCGGTAATTTTCTGTCTTATTTTTTATCTGCAATAACTATTCCGCTGGCTCTCGCTCTTACCGCAAGCTCAGTACGGGTGCGAAAACCCGTCTTTTCCATAATTATCTGAATGTAATCCCTGACGGTGTACTGTGATATATCAAGCTTTTCGGCAATTTCCGCATTGGTGTCGCCGTTGGTAAGCTCACGGAGAATCACAAGCTCCTTTTCCGTAAGATCACTGCTTTTTATAAGTCCGAATTTCACGTCGGGGGTTTTATCGGGGTAAATACTCTCCCCTGCCATTGTTCTGTCCATAAGCGAGAGGATAGGCTCTTCACTTACCTCCTTGTACCAGAAGGAGTCAACACCGATTTTCTTTGCCCTTTCAAGATATGAAAATTCAGGCATTGAGGTAACAATGATAATCTTTATTTCAGGGTGCTTTGCCTTGATTCTTTCTGCCGCATCAAGTCCGTTTGAATTAAGCTCCGTGCATACATCCATAAGAATAAGGTCAATATCTGATTTTTCGCAGTAAACGTCAGCCATATCTGCATTTTTAATTGAGTGAACAAGAGTGTACTTGTCACTCATAGCTATAAACGCTTCAAAAAGCTGTCGGGGCATCGCCTGATCCTCAACAACCATTACATTATACATAGGATACCTCCTTTGAAGGAATTTTTAAACGCAGAACAAACTGTGGGAATATTTCCGTTTCCATTATGCCGCCTTCGATCTCCACGCTCTGACGAAGTGATGAAAGTCCTCCGCCCTCCGAAATGGGATTCGCAGGCTTTTCACCGTCATTGGTGTATTCAACAACGAAGAAGCTGTATTCACGGTAAAGAGTAATGACTAGCTCCGACGCCTTTGCGTGATGCACCGCATTGGTAAGACATTCTCTTGCACCGCTCATAATAAAACGAAGCAGTCTGTTATCAGCAGGAATCACTCCCTTAACAGTAAGATTGATTCCCATAAGCTTTGCCGCATCGTAAAGCTCGTCCAGGTTTCCGCTCTCACTTTCTTCGGTAAAGCCACCATCAAAAAGATAGAGGGTTCCCTTCCACATGTCTGTAAGCTCGTTTTTCGTGATGCCTTCGTCACCGCTTTCGATGTATCTCTTTGTAACAAGCAGTGCCTTTCCGAGCATATCGTGAATATTCACCTTGGCAGTAAGAATTTCTCTTTCACGGGTAATATCATACACGTTTTCGCCGTACTCCTGAAGTCGGGTGTTAAGAGAACGAAGCTCATTGTTATACTCCTGAAGTTCAAGATTCAGTCCGTACTGCTTAGTTATATCCGTAGCACGGATTTCATAAAGCTTCTTGCCGCCGATTTCCCTCTCAATTTTCGTAAAACTGACTGTATTACCGTCAGAAAGAGTAATTATCGGATTTTCTCCCCATTTTACCACGGTATTTCCCGGAAGCACCTCACCCTTAGTAAGTCTTCTCCAGAATTCGCTACCGTCAAAAAGCGGTTCCCCCGTAATATATCGGCAAAGACCGTCCATACGGTGATTGATCAGTCTGGGCACACCCTCCTCGCTGTGATAGCAAAGACCGGCGGGCAGTCTGTCTATACCCTCCTTGATGGAAGCGGGTGTAATATGCTCCCTTTTCCATTTTTCCGCGAGATATAACGAAAGCACAGACAAGACAGAAAGCAAGGCAAGTAAGGCCATAAATGCCCATCCGTATTCCGAGAAAATATCAAGCAAAAGGCTATGCCCCTTTATGCTTTTACGGTAAACAAAATTAGCCGAGACAAACAGATAAAACAGCACAGAAGTAACTGCCGCAAGCAGAAGATTCAGATTCAACTTTCGTCTCTTCGCCTCAAAAATAACACAGGACACAACACAGTATATATTGATAACCAGAGTGACAAGACAGAAGAAAACCACAGTATACTGCAGATATTCGGGTAAGCTGAAAAAACTCATCATATATTTCCACCACCCTTTCCGAAGCAGAGAGCGATGAAAACAGTTTCATCCTCACGGATAAGGCTGAGCTTTCCGCCAAGTCTTTCAGCCTCACTGTAATACCTCGACAGGGACGGCAGCTCTTTTTCCGTATCTGCCGTTATTCTGAAACTGAAAGCATCTTTCGGGAAGCTTATTTCTGCCGTAACGGCATAAAGCTCAGGAAGGATATCCTCAAGCACACTCTGCCATAAATCAAAGCAGAGAAGAAGTATATCCGAAGGCATAACTGCACTTTCATTGGCATAAGCATCGGAAACACCACCGTAAAGCTTTATATATTCCGAGGATTCCTTAAGACTCAGATAAAGCTCCTCAGAGCTGAATGCAGGTCTTCTGTCCTTTAAGAGTGCAAGATTTGACCTTCTTTTTACATAGCAGTTTAGTATGCAGATATGAGCCATATTTTTTCTGAAATCACCCTCTGCATCAATCAGACGGGAAATCTTTTCAAGCTGCGGCTTAACCAGCAGTGAAATAGAATTGTAAAGTCTTGTCTGCTCGGCTATTTTTGCTCTCTGCTCGCGAAGCTCATTCTCAGCACGGATAAGGTCGCTCTCCTCCGAAAGGCTTTCACCTATCTGGGAAAGCTTTTCATTCATTTCATTTACGGCAGTCATATCCTCTGTCCAGAATACATAACCGCCTTTTATTCTGTCAGAAAGAAGAAGGATGTTTTTGTCAATCATAACATTACCTTCCTTAGCTTCCTCCATCTGACCGCCCGAAAGGCTTACGGCATTATTTGAACGGTAAATTACATTGTTATCAGAGTCTGCAATTTGAAAGGCCGCACTTGACTCGGAAACAATCTGACCGTAGGCACTGTTTGAGGGCATAATGCCTATACGGATACTGCTTTCGAGCATGGCTATAACAATAAAGCAATGGGTTTCAGGCAGATTAAAGGGAGCTATACTCCACAAGCCGAGAATATAGTCACTGAATATATATAATGAACCGAGCGCAAGCCAGAAAATCGGCAGCCAGGCTTTTTTCTTGTTTACGGCTCTGCATTTTATAGAAAGCATAATAACGCCTGCAATAAGAAAAAAGTATATCCACACTGTAGAAACATAGAAAAGAGGTCCCCAGCCATACTGCTGATCCCATGCTACAAAATCAATGTTGAAGCTGAAAGCGAGCTGATGTATATCATTGGTAAGATAACCGATAACAATAATAACACCGACTGCAAAAAGATAATTGAACACCCTTGGCAGTCTGTACTCCTCCTTTTTACCTACTCTGAAGGCGATTATAAAAGCAAGGAAGGTGGCAAAAATCTGCGGCACATAATAAAGATACCATAAAAACCTGCCTGCAAAATCCCCGTCAAGAAACACACCGTGCTTGGCAGAGCCTACGAGTATATACATAAGCATAAAAAAAACAACACTGAGCATCAGGCGGCGTATTTTAGCCGAAAGAATACTTCTTTGCACATATATTCCCCAGGAAAAAATTATTCCGAAGAAAACTATATTACTGTAAACAAAAGCAACAGACTGAAGCGGACTTTCATAAGGGATAAGCACCTTTAAAGCAGCGGCAGACAGAAAAAGCAGGCCTGAAAGGGCAGCAGGAAAGCGTTTGATTTTATTGTTCTGCGGCACAAGTATCCCTTCTTTCTTTGTTGTAATAATGCCATTATATATTAAAACTACCATTTTATCAAGAGAAAAAAACAGGCAGCTGTTACCGCTGCCCGTATGAAGGATTATTTGTATATCATTTCGTAAAGAACCATCTCTCTTACTCTTGTCTCAATATTGCCCATTCTTTGCACCCATTCCCATTGGCTCTCTTCTTTCAGTTGTTCAGTTACTCCTTCTCTTTCTTTCAGCTGTTCAACGAGAGTATCAAACATATCACGAGCCTGCTTTTCAATCTCGGCACAGTACTGATAAAGCTTACCTTGCATAAGCAGCGTGTTGAAAAATACCTTCTTATATTTTTCGAGATAGGTCTTGTGCATCATTCCCCATTTACCGAAAGTGACTTTTGCCTCTTCGGGCGGTAAGATGAGGTTAGGGATAAGATAGTCGCCAACACGACGATATAGGATAGTGCTTTTCGTTGACATAATTAAAACCTCCTGTTATTTGATAGCTTCATTTTATCAAATAACAGAAGGTTAATCCAAT
>JAZULG010000072.1:0-5191 GCA_045603005.1 Acutalibacteraceae bacterium | reverse complement strand
AGCATTTTCTGCGGCTCCTTCGGTGACAGCATCAAGGCAACCTTCAGAAACATCGGCAAGCGTTTCACCTACGGCGGTGAAGCACCCAAGGACCAGAGGGTCTACTATTTCAACACAAAGGAAATCCTTGACAACAAATTCGGTACACCGAACCCCTTTGAGTTTGAAGTTGTAAACAAAAGACTTAACCTGTTCCGTACAGTTGAAGTAAGGTGCAACGGCATTTATTCATACAAAATTACAGACCCTCTTCTTTTCTACACCAGCCTTTCCGGCAATATTTCCTATGAATTCACAAGAGAAGAGCTTGATCCTCAGCTTAAAACTGAATTTATAGATGCACTTCAGCCTGCTTTTGCGGAACTTTCAGCACTTGAGCTTCGCCCTGCACAGATTCCCGCACACACGGCAGAATTAAAACAGGCAGTAAATAACGCACTCAGAAGAACCTGGACTGAAACAAGAGGTATCTCGGTTTGCTCTATTGCTCTTAACCCCATTAAGCTTAACGATGAGGACAGAGCGAAGATTCAAAAGATGGAAGACGCCGCAACGATGGGCTCAAATCCCTTTATGATGGCAGGCAGAGAGGCAGAAGCAAGAGCAGCTGCTATGGAAGCTGCGGCGGCTAATCCCAACGGAGCCATGATGGGCTTTATGGGTATGAATATGGCTATGGGTGCAAACGGCGGAGGCTTTGACCCCATGGCTATGTATAATGCAGGCGTTCAGCAGCAACAACAGCAGATGGCTCAGCAGCAGGCACAGGCAGCTTCTGCTCCTGCTCAGGACGGCTGGAAGTGCTCCTGCGGAGCGGTTAACAGCGGAAAATTCTGCACGGAGTGCGGCTTAGCGAATCCTTTGGATGACAGCTGGAAGTGCTCCTGCGGTGCAGTGAATAAGGGCAAATTCTGCTCAGAATGCGGCAGTAAGAAGCCCTCGGCAGTCTGCGAGAAGTGCGGCTACAGAGTTGAGGATATGAATAATCCTCCCAAGTTCTGCCCTGAATGCGGAGACGCCTTCTGATAAAAGCAAAAGCGGTGTTTGAAGGAGATGATAAAATGTCGGCATTGACAGAGCAGAAATGTCCCAATTGCGGCGGCGCGGTGGAATTTGACGCGTCGTCACAGAATCTTAAATGTCCCTATTGTGACACAGAGTTTGAGATTGATGCCTCCGAGCCTACAGAGGAGGAGAATGCGGCTCAGGGTGAGGACAGCTTCAGCTGGGAGGCTGCGGACACGACACAATGGGCAGACGGAGAGTCCGACGGTATGGCGGTATACTGCTGCAAATCCTGCGGCGGCGAGATTGTCGCTGAGGAAACCACCGGTGCAACCACCTGTCCCTACTGTGATAATCCGGTTGTTATGGAGGGCAAGTTTTCGGGTCAGCTCAGACCCGACCTTGTGATACCCTTCAGGTATGATAAAAAAGCGGCAAAGGAAACCCTGAACCGTTATATTGCCTCGAAAAAGCTTGTGCCTGCGATATTCAGGGACCAGAAGCACATAGACGAAATCAGGGGAATATATGTTCCGCACTGGCTTTTCTCGGGTACCGCCGTGGCGGATGCCTGCTTCAACGCACAGAGAACGGTCAGCTGGTCGGACAGTAATTACAGATACACACAGACAGATTATTTCAGCTGTACGAGAAGCGGCACGATGAATTTCAGCAATGTACCCGTTGACGGCTCATCAAAAATGGACGATGCTCTTATGGAGTCAATCGAGCCCTTTGATGTTTCTCAGGCGGTGGATTACAACAAGGCATATCTTGCAGGCTTTTTTGCGGATAAATACGATGTTGACCCGGATGCGAGCATTCCGAGAGCCAACGAGAGAGTCAAGGAAAGCGTTGTGTCGGGCCTTGAGGGAACGGTCAACGCAGGCTACACCCTTGTTACGAGATCGGGCGCTCATCTTGATATTGCAGACGGCTTCTACAGATACGCCCTTTATCCCGTATGGCTGCTCAACACCACCTGGAACGGCAAGAAATACACCTTTGCGATGAACGGACAGACGGGTAAGTTTGTCGGTGACCTGCCTCTTGATAAAAGAGCCTTCTGGAAAAAGGTCGCCATGCTCACAGCTCCCCTCGGCGCAGTCGCCTACGCCGTTATGTGGATAGCGGGACTTATGTAAGGAGGCGCAGGGTATGAAAAAAAGAATTATCACATTTGTCCTTATATTATGTCTTTTCGCCTTTTCATTCTGTACTCTCGGCGCAGATGCTTACAGTGAGGAAAGCAGAATTCTGGACGGGGCGATACTGCTCAGTGCTGAGGAAGCCGAGCAGCTCAGCGAAAAAGCTGATGAGCTTTCGGAAAAGTACGGCATAGAAATTGTCATTGTGACCGTTGACAGCTGCGGTGAATACGACCATCTTGAATATGCCGAGATGCTGTATGATGAGCTGGAGCTCGGCGAGGACGGTATCATCGCTGTTTATAACACGGGAAGAAGATACTTTGACAGAAGCATCACGATTTTCGCAGACGGTACTGCGGGAGATGCAGTCACCGATTCAAAGAAGGACAGCATTATCGACGATATGATACCTTATCTGCTTGAGGGGGATGCTGTCGGCGGCTTTGAGGTCTTTCTTGAGGAATGTGAAGACTGTCTCAGCTCAGAAAAGACCGCCTTTCTGCGGATGCTTCCCGTTGCACTTATCATAGGCTTTGTGCTTGCTCTTATCGTTGTGGGTATTGAGGCATCAAAGCTTAAAACGGTACGCAGGAAGGTTGATGCGGCAGAGTATGTGGCAGACGTTAATCTGACCGCTCACAGAGACCGCTTCCTTTACAGAAACGTGGTGAAAAAACCCATTCCGAAGAATAATTCAAAGTCGGGCTCTTCAGGCTCCTCACGCGGAGGCGTCAGCAGAAGATTCTGATATAAGCAGCATAAAACGCCGTAAGGGTATATGCCCTGCGGCGTTTTTGGTACAGTAAGAAAAAAAGAAAAAATTTGCCTGCGTTTTTATATTATATTGTATTGACAAACTTTTCTCTTTTTGCTATAATCACCGGGAAGACCCGACTTTTGAGGAAAGTCCGTCAGAGAGAGTGTGTCATAGGCTGAAAGCACACTCAGGATGAGTAGTAAGCTCGGCAACACTTCACGCGACACCATAGCTTTAATAAAAGAGTGGGTACTGCTTTGTCGGTATCAATACGGGTGGCACCGCGGGTTTAAATGCTCGTCCCGGGAATTATCTTGTATAATTCCCGGGATTTTTGATTTTATTGCAGACTATAATAAATACGGAGGTATGAACAATGTACAGAACTCATCGTTGTAACGAGATAAGAGAAAAGCACATCGGTATGACTGTTGAGCTTGCAGGCTGGGTTGACGTTGTACGTGACCACGGCGGCGTTCTTTTCGTTGATCTTCGTGACGAAACAGGTGTAACACAGGTTGTTGTTCACGATGAAAAGCTTCTTAAGGGCATCAGCAAGGAAACAGTTATCAGCGTACACGGCACAGTCTCAAAGCGTGACGAAAATACCGTTAACCCCAAGATTGAAACAGGTCTTGTTGAGCTTATTGCAGACGACCTTAAGGTGCTTGGTGTATGCAGCAGAGATCTTCCCTTTGAAATCGGCTCAACCGACACAAATGAAAACTTAAGACTTAAGCACAGATTTCTTGATTTAAGAAATCCCGCCTTACACAAGAATATTATCCTTCGCTCAAAGGTAATCGGTCATATGAGACGTCTTATGGAGGAAAGAGGCTTCCTTGATATCCAGACTCCCATTCTTACCGCATCATCACCCGAGGGCGCAAGAGACTTCCTCGTACCCTCACGTAAGCATCCGGGCAAGTTTTATGCACTTCCTCAGGCACCTCAGCAGTTCAAGCAGCTTCTTATGGTGTCAGGCTTCGATAAGTACTATCAGATCGCTCCCTGCTTCAGAGATGAGGACGCCCGTGCTGACCGTTCACCCGGTGAATTCTATCAGCTCGACTTCGAAATGGCATTCTCTACTCAGGATGAGGTTCTTCAGGTCTGCGAGGAGGTTGTAAGCGACATTTTCCGTACCTTCTCCGATAAGAAGGTTACTGCAAACCCCTTCAGACGTATTCCCTACAGAGAGGCAATGGCAAAGTACGGCTCAGATAAGCCCGACCTTCGTAACCCTCTTATTATCTGCGACCTTACAGATATGTTCAAGAGAGTTAAGTTCAAGCCCTTTATGAATAAGCCCGTAAGAGGTATCGTTGCTCCCTGTAAGAATGAGCGTTGGTTTTTCGATAAGTCCCTTGCATTTGCTACAAAGCAGGCAAAGATGGCAGGCCTTGCACATATCACCCTTCTCAATGCAGAAACCTTCGAATTCAAGGATGATCCCATCGTAAAGGTTATGACCGAGGAGGAAAAGAGAGAAATCGTTGAAGTAACAGGCGTTAAGGAAGGCGAAACAATCTTCTTCATCTGTGACACTGTTTCCGATATTGCAGATAAGAACGCAGGCGTAATCCGCACATGGCTCGGTAACGAGCTCGGTCTCATCGATAAGGATTCCTTCGAATTCTGCTTCGTTGTTGACTTCCCCATGTATGAAAGAGACGAGATAACCGATAAGATTATCTTTACCCATAATCCCTTCTCAATGCCCCAGGGCGGTCTTGAGGCTCTCGAAAATATGGATCCCACCGAGATTCTTGCATATCAGTACGACCTTGTATGTAACGGTATCGAGCTTGCATCAGGTGCGGTAAGAAACCACAGCCCCGAGATTATGAGAAAGGCATTTGAAATTGCCGGCTATAGTGAGGAAGAGGTTGAAAAGCGCTTCAGTGCTCTTTATAACGCATTCCAGTTCGGCGCACCTCCTCACGCAGGTATGGCTCCCGGTGTTGACAGAATCGTAATGCTTCTTGCCGACACAGAGACAATCAGAGACGTTATCGCATTCCCCCTTGACGGTACTGCACAGGATCAGATGCTCGGTGCTCCCGGTGAGGTTACAGAGCTTCAGCTCTTTGAAGCAAACGTAAGCATCAGAGGCAAGGGCAGCAGTGAAATCCTCGGCTCCGAGGGTGGAGACACATCGAACTTCACATCAATGATAAGCTCATCAAAGGCTTCCGTACAGACAAAGGAAAGCAAGCTCAAGGGTCTTGAGCAGGTGAATGAGCTTGAATTTACTGCTGACGAAAAGAAGAAGATG
>JAZULG010000071.1:0-12673 GCA_045603005.1 Acutalibacteraceae bacterium | reverse complement strand
GGTTATGGAAAATAACGGTACCGTAAGATTTAATCTTGCGTTAGGTCAGCTTTTAGGGGGTACAGTGCTTTACTTTACCCTCGGACGTCTGCTTATGAAGCTATTGTACTTTTTTGCGGACGCGGTTAACCTTCTTTTGCGGGTAATAACCTACCCTTTGAGATGGCTTGCAAAGACCATTGTGAGGCACTTTGCATCCGCATTCGGTGCTGTCAGCGGATTTTTCAGAAAAAAGAAAGAGATAAGGAAGGTAAAGAACGATAAAAAATATTGATAAAAAATAAAATTATTGTAAAAATCCTCTTGAAATCTTGAAATAAATAAGTATAATTAAATGTAAGTATTGAAAAAAAACGAAGGAAGGTGTAACGGTGGCAGTAAGAGAGTTCAAGGCTGCAAAAAAAGGACTCAAAAAAACTCCGGCTCAGAGAGTTCATATTGCATTTGCTGTTGCCGTTGTTGCATTATTTGTTGTAATGCTTTTCGGTTGTATTATGCCTAACTATTCAGCTGCCGCTGAGTATGACAGGCAGGTTGAACAGCTTGAAATCAAAAAGGTTGAACTTGAGGCAGAAAGCAACGAGATAATCGACTCTCTTGAAAACAAGGATATGCTTTTTGAAAAAATAGCAAGAGAAGATTACGGGTACTGTAAGCCCGGCGAAAAGGTCTTTTACAGCTCTTCTTTTGATGAATAAATTTTAGGAGGATAACAGCTTTTTATGCTCGAAATCGGCGCTATTGTTGAAGGTAAAATTACGGGTCTCACCGCATTCGGAGCTTTTGTAAGCCTTCCCGACGGAAAAAGCGGTATGGTACATATTTCTGAGGTTTCCAACACCTTTGTCAAGGATATCAAGGATTTTCTTAAGGAAGGTCAGGAAGTCAAGGTTAAGATAGTTTCTGTCAGTGACGAAGGTAAAATCAGTCTTTCCATAAAAAAGGCAACCGACACTCGTAATGAAGAAAAGCCGAGGTTTAATAACCGTCAGAACCGTTCATCGGAAAGACCCAGAACAAACGTATGGCAGGGTCAGCAGAAGCAGCAACCTAAGGAAGCGATGTCTTTTGAAGAAATGATGGCGCAGTTCAAGGCGGTAAGCGACGAAAAGATGTCTGACCTCAAGCGTTCCACCGAGTCGAGACAAGGCTCCGGCAGACGCGGAAGATAAATGAAAGTAACGCACCCTCGTGGGTGCGTTTTTTTGTTTTGACAGCATATCCTATCCCGATTGTGCATATAAATTACTGTATAAATTGGGAAAAGAGGATGCAGAGATGAAAAATGCAAGTATTTACAGCTCAATGGCCGCAAGAACCGGCGGTGATATTTATATCGGAGTGGTGGGTCCGGTCCGCACAGGTAAATCTACCTTTATCAAAAGGCTTATGGATATATCTGTATTGCCGAATATAGAGGATGAGGCGGCAAGAGAAAGAGCAAATGATGAGCTTCCGCAATCGTCTAACGGAAGAACCATTATGACAACTGAGCCCAAGTTTATCCCTGAAAATGCAGTTGAGCTTGAGCTTGAGGATAATGCCCATTTCCGTCTCAGGCTTATAGACTGTGTCGGATATATCGTACCGGGAGCGATCGGCTACATAGAGAACAGTCAGCCGAGAATGGTGCGAACGCCTTGGTTTGAGAAGGAAATTCCCTTTAATATGGCAGCCGAAATCGGCACAAAGAAGGTAATAACCGAGCATTCGACGGTGGGACTTGTGGTGACCACTGACGGTACTGTAGGAGAGATTGCAAGGGATGATTATACCGAAGCGGAGGAGAGGGTGATAAGTGAGCTGAAGGAGATCAAAAAGCCCTTTATAGTTCTCCTTAACAGTAAAAATCCCGAGAGTGAGGAGTGTACCGCTCTTGCTGAGTCTCTCAGTGAAAAATACGGAGTGACGGTCATGGCGGTTAACTGCAAAACCCTTACCGAGGATAAAATCGGTGAGATTCTTTCGACGGTACTTTATGAATTCCCCATAAGGGAAATACAACTTGAATTTCCCCACTGGATAAGCAGACTCAACGCGGACCACGAAATAAGAAAGGGACTGTTTTCTGCGGTGGCTGAGGATGCAGATAAGCTTTGCAGAATAAGAGATGTGAAAAGCTTTACGCAGGCTCTCGGAGAGAAGGAGTGTGTATCCGAGTGCAGAATTGAAGAAATAGACCTTTCCACCGGATGCATCAGGGTTGTTCTTAGCGTACCTGAAAATCTGTTTTATAAGGTACTGAGTGAAAAAACAGGCGAGGATATATCCGATGAGCAGCAGCTTATGGATGCCCTCGTGGAACTTATACAGACGAAAAAGGAATACGAGCGTTTCCGTGAGGCTCTCGACGAGGTAGAAAAGACGGGCTACGGAATAGTTATGCCCACAATGGAGGAGCTTTCTCTTGAGGACCCCGAAATAATGAAGCAGGGCGGGAGATACGGAGTACGGCTCAAGGCATCGGCACCTTCGATTCATATGCTGAAGGCAAATATAACCACTGAGGTTGCACCGATTGTAGGCACCGAAAGTCAGTCTGAGGAGCTTATTATGTATCTGCTCAAGGAATTCGAAGAGGATCCGTCGAAGATATGGGAGTCAAACATCTTCGGCAAGACTCTCAACAGCCTTGTAAATGAGGGACTTCACAATAAGCTTTACAAAATGCCGACAGATGCCAGAATGAAGCTTCAGGAAACCCTTGAAAGAGTTATAAACGAGGGCTGCAGCGGACTTATATGCATCATACTCTGAAGATAAACAATAAATACCGTGTCCCGTAAATTAAAGGACACGGTATTTCTTCATACAAAAAGGAGATTCCGAAGAATCTCCTTTAAGTGTTTATTTATCTCTTAATACATTCCGCCGCCCTGAGCCATAGCCGCTGCTGCAGCAGCATCTGCTGCGGGGTCGGGGATATCTGAGATAAGTGATTCTGTTGTAAGAACCATTGAAGCTACTGAAGAAGCGTTCTGAAGAGCTGAACGTGTTACCTTAGTGGGGTCGAGAATACCTGCTTCAGCCATGTTTACATAAACTTCCTTAGCGAAGTCGAAGCCGTAGCCTACCTTGCCGCTTGAAATGATTTCGTTTACGATAACTGAGCCTTCAAGACCTGCATTCTTTGCAATCTGACGTACAGGCTCTTCAAGAGCCTTGAGTACGATGCGCACACCTGTCTTTTCGTCGGGGTCCTCTGTTTCTTCAAGAAGCTTTGTAACTGCGGGTACAGTGTTGAGAAGTGCAACACCGCCGCCTGCAACTGAGCCTTCCTCAACGGCAGCCTTCGTTGCGGCAAGAGCATCGTCGATGCGAAGCTTCTTTTCCTTCATTTCGGTCTCTGTAGCAGCACCTACGCGGATAACTGCAACACCGCCTGCAAGCTTGGCAAGTCTTTCCTGAAGCTTTTCAGTGTCGAATTCTGAGGTTGAAACCTCAATCTGAGCCTTGATCTGACCGATACGAGCCTTGATCTGAGCCTTATCGCCTGCACCGTCAACGATAGTTGTGTTTTCCTTTGTGATCTTAACCTGCTTAGCTGAGCCGAGCATATCGGGAGTAGCAGTCTGTAACTCAAGACCGAGGTCTGATGTGATAACCTGACCGCCTGTGAGAATAGCGATATCCTGAAGCATTTCCTTTCTTCTGTCGCCGAAGCCGGGAGCTTTTACTGCAACGCAGGTAAAGGTACCTCTGAGCTTGTTTACGAGAAGGGTAGCAAGAGCTTCACCTTCAACATCTTCAGCGATGATAACGAGCTTTCTGCCCATTTTAAGCACCTGCTCGAGAAGGGGGAGTACCTCCTGAATATTTGAAATCTTCTTGTCTGTGATAAGGATAGCTGCGTCATCGATGATAGCTTCCATCTTGTCAACGTCTGTTGCCATATAGGGTGAGATGTAGCCGCGGTCAAACTGCATACCTTCAACAACTTCCTTCATTGTCTCAGCGGTCTTTGACTCTTCAACAGTGATAACACCGTCGGTTGTAACGATTTCCATAGCCTCTGCGATAAGAGTACCGATTGATTCGTCAGCTGATGAGATAGTAGCAATTCTTGCGATGTCCTCAAAGGTTGTAACGGGACTTGAATTAGCCTTTACAGCCTCAACTGCAACGTCAACAGCCTTTTTGATACCCTTCTTTACTACCATAGGGTTAGCGCCTGCGGCAACGTTCTTCATACCCTCACGTACGAGAGCCTGAGCAAGAAGTGTAGCGGTTGTTGTGCCGTCACCTGCAACGTCGTTTGTTTTTGTTGCAACCTCCTTGATGAGCTGAGCACCCATATTTTCGAAAGCGTCCTCAAGCTCAATTTCCTTAGCAATTGTAACGCCGTCGTTTGTGATAAGGGGAGCGCCGTACTTCTTATCGATTACAACGTTTCTTCCCTTGGGGCCGAGTGTGATTTTAACGGTATTAGCAAGCTTGTCAATACCGTTCTGAAGAGCTTTTCTTGCTTCTTCGCCGTAAATTACCTGTTTAGCCATTATACGTTACCTCCAAAATTACTCAATAACTGCGAGAATGTCATTCTGACGTACGATTGTATACTCTTCGCCGTCAACCTTGACTTCAGTGCCTGCGTACTTACCGGTGATAACCTTATCGCCGACCTTAACGAGCATAACGATTTCCTTGCCGTCGATGATTCCGCCGGGACCTACAGCAACAACCTCTGAAAACTGAGGCTTTTCCTGAGAAGCGGTTGTAAGAATAAAGCCGCTCTGTGTGGTTTCTTCAACTTCAGTTGCCTTAAGCACAACTCTGTCGAGAAGGGGTCTGATATTCATAATTCAATCCTCCTGAATTTATTTATGTTTTTTTGATTTTAGCACTCTCGACACTTGAGTGCTAAATCATATTTTACACTAATATTTGGAAAAGTCAATACTTTTGAAAAAACTAATGGTATTTATTGTTAAAAATTCTCCGTCAATAATCGGCAGGAAAGCTCTAATAATATTAGAAGGTGATAAATATGGAAAAAAGAATAATATCTCTCTTCACATTTTTCTGTTTTTGCTTTTCGATGCTTATGCTGAGGGTTGCGCATATAAATTTTTCCGAATTCTCCGAGGCGGGAAATTCAGGTGGTACAAGAACAGTTACCGTTGGCAGAACACGAGGTAAGATATATGACAGAAATTTAAGGCTGCTCGTGGATAAGGGAGAAAAGCTTATTGCGGCGGTTACACCGACTATAGGTTCGTTGCAGTATCTTGATATTATGAGTGACAGAGGCTATAGTGAAGAAATGATAAATAAAGGAAAGCCCTTTGTTTGTCAGGTGAATGAAAGAGTAAGCAATGAATTTATAAGAAGCTTTTCTGTGCCGGTAAGATATTCCCGGGAGCAGACGGCAGTACATCTTATAGGCTACCTTACTGCTGACGGTGAAAACGGTCTTAGCGGAATAGAAAGAGCCTGCAACACATACCTGAAGGAGAGCTCCGGTATGCTTACCGTAAGCTTTGAGGTCGATGCAAAGGGCAGAGTGCTTGCGGGAATGGATAAATACGTCAATGACAGCAATTTTAATTCCCGGTCCGGTGTTGTGCTTACAATCGACGGGGATATACAGAGCATTACGGAAAAGGCTCTTCATAACAGTAAAATTGAAAGCGGCTGCGCCCTTGTTATGCAGGTCGGAAGCGGAGAAATCGTAGCTCTTGCAAGCGTACCTACCTATGACCCTGATAATGTAGCGGAGTCTCTTTACGGTGAAAATTCTCCCTTTGTCAACAAGGCTATGCAGCAATACAGTGTGGGGTCGGTTTTCAAGCCTCTTGTAGCTGCCGCTGCTCTTGAAAACGGAATAGACCCGCAGACGGAATACGAGTGCTCCGGCTTGTACGAGGTTGGAGATGAAAGCTTCCGCTGTTATAATTCTACTGCCCACGGAGCGGTAAATATGCAGACGGCACTTGAAAAATCCTGCAACTGTTATTTTATTGACCTGATTATGAAAACGGACCTTGATTATCTTCTCAAGCTATGCCGTGATATAGGTATCGGTCAGGGCGACAGCTTGGCTGAGGGGCTTGATACCTCTTCAGGTATACTTCCCGACGAGGAGCTTCTCAGAATAAAAGGTGAGCTTGCAAATTTTGCCTTCGGGCAGGGCAGTCTTATGATGACACCTGTACAAATGCTTAAGGTTTACCACACTCTTGCAACGGGCAACGTAATACTGCCTACGGTAATGTACGGGAAAATGGACTCCTCGGGTAACGTGGAAAGAAGTACCTCTGCCGTCCCTCAGAAGCTGCTGACAGACGGTACGGTAAAAAAGATGAGGCAGATGCTTTTTTCCGTCACTGAAAACGGGAATGCATATAATGCAAAAAGCAATATGGTTTCTCTTGCGGGCAAAACGGGTACAGCGCAAAGCGGTGTGTATAAAAAGGGTCAGGAAATTTGCCGAACGTGGTTTGCAGGCTTCTTTCCGGCAGAGGCTCCCGAGTATATTGTGGTGGTTATGAATGAAAACGGAATGGGTGGAAACAGCGATTGCGGACCTGTGTTCAAAGAGATATGTGAAGGCATAATTAACTGAAAATAAATTTGCAACAGATACTAAAATATGTTGTATTACGGCGAAATAAATTGACAAATGTCATTTGCTGTGATAAAATCGGATAAACAGAAATAACCGTATTGTAACGGGGGAATATTATGGATATTAAAGAATTTATCAGAGACGCAAAGCACGGACCCGAGGAAGGGGACAGAATAGAATATTTTGACATCAAAGCGAAGGTATCGGCAAATGTTCTTACCAACGCTCAGGATATGCCTACTCCGGGTTATACCTATGATGCTGACGTAACGGAGTTTTGGAAGGAGTTCAGAGCCTTCAAGAAGGAGTGCGATTACAACCTCACCTTTAATGACCTGATGATGCGAGCTATGGTTGAAGGTCTCAAGGTTGCTCCGAGACTCAACTCATATATTGAATATAACCGCCTTTGCACAACGGGTAAAATCATTATCAAAAAACACGTTGATATTGCTCTTCCCGTGCTTCTTGATGACGGTAAGACCTTCCCGGTAAAGGTAAGAGCCTGCGAGGAAAAGAGCCTTAAGGAAATTTCACTTCGCACTGCGGAGCTTGTAAATATGCTCAAGACTCAGGATGTTGACAGAGTTATATTTGATATGCTCGTTAAGCGTACTGCAGGCTTTCTTCTTGACGGTAAAATCGTTTCAACCGTTGCACAGACTGTTGCGGGTTATGTAGGCAAGGGCAGAGTTGCAACTGTTAAGGGAATTTTTGAGCACGCTCCTAAAACTCCTGATTACATCACTCCGAATGACATTGACGAGGGTACGGTATGCCTTACAAATCTCGGTGCAGTAAACAAAACCCTTAACGGCAGAGTTACCAACGCACCTCTTCTCTTCCCTCAGGTTTTCCTTATGGCTGTGGGCGTTGCAAGAGATGAAAACTATGTTTTCAGAAATGAAAAGGGCGAAATTGACATGGGCACTAAGAAAACTCTTCCCATCACCATCACCTTCGACCACAGAGTGGGCGGCTTCGGTGACATTCTTCCCTTTATTCAGAAGCTTGATGAAATCTTCGCAAACCCGAAGATTATCAGAGAGTGGTAAACTGACTGACACAGATATTCCCGTATATTTCTGCGGGAATATCTTTTTTTCTTGCAAATAAAGACAGTATATGATAAACTTTAACCGAAATAGAATTAAGGAGCCAACTGTTATGTCCTCTGTCAAACGCCTCAAAGCGGCTTGCTACACATCAAATATGTCAATGTCAGTGGTGGCAAATCTCTCACCGCTGCTCTTTCTTACCTTCCGCACAATGTACGGAATATCCTTTTCTCTGCTCGGTCTTCTCGTGCTTATAAACTATTTTACCCAGCTTACTATTGACTTGGTATTTTCCTTCTTTTCGCATAAGTTCAATATGAGAAAGACAATTATCCTTATGCCGGCTCTTTCGGTTGTCGGACTCATAATATACGCCTTGTGGCCTTTTGTTTTTCCCGACCACATATATGCAGGTCTTGTTGTGGGTACGGTCATATTTTCTCTCGGCTGCGGTCTTGCGGAGGTGCTTCTGAGCCCGATTATAGCGGCATTACCCTCAGATGACCCCGACAGAGAAATGAGTAAGCTTCATTCGGTATATGCGTGGGGCGTTGTAGGTGTTGTAATATTTGCGACGGTTTTCCTTTTGGCTTTTTCTGCTGAAAACTGGCAGTACCTTGCACTGATTTTTGCCCTTATACCCTTTGCATCATTTCTTCTGTTTCTCACCTCAGAGATACCTCATATGGATACTCCCGTAAAGGCATCGGGAGCTGTACGACTTCTTAAAAACAAGGGACTGTGGCTGTGTGTTATCGCTCTTTTCCTCGGCGGTGCCTCTGAGTGCACTATGGCACAGTGGGTGTCGGGATATCTTGAAAGAGCAGTCGGTATTGAAAAAATATGGGGAGACATCTTTGGTGTTGCTCTTTTTGCGGCTATGCTGGGTCTTGGCAGAACTCTTTATGCAAAGAAGGGCAAAAACATCTGTAACGTACTTTTTATCAGCTCAATAGGAGCATCACTCTGCTACCTCGTTGCAGTTGTTTCCTCGGTTGAAATTATCGGCCTTTTTGCCTGTGTTATGACAGGCCTTTGCGTGGCAATGCTCTGGCCGGGTACACTTGTTGTGGCGACGGACAGATTTCCGAAGGGCGGAGTTTTTGTTTTTGCGCTGATGGCGGCAGGCGGCGACCTTGGCGGCTCTGTAGGTCCTCAGCTGGTGGGCATCATAGCCGATACTGTTATTGCGAACACAAACGCAGTTATCCTTGCTGAAAGTCTTTCGCTTTCGCCCGAGCAGCTCGGAATGAAGGCAGGTATGCTTGCAGGCTTCATATTCTCTCTTTGCGCAATACCGGTTTACTATGTTATAAAAAGAAAAAAATAATTAACAGGGATACATCTTGAAGCTTTTTGAGATGTATCTTTATGTTTTTTGCATTATCTGTCAGAAAACCTTATCTTTTCGGTAGTGTATTTATGAAGGGGTGTGAAAAAATGGAAGACAGACAAATAATCGATATGCTTTTTAAGCGTAATGACATTGCCTTAAAGGAGCTTTGCCTTAAATATGACAAGCTGCTTTTTCGTATTGCAGATAATATCCTCCACTGCAAAGAAGATGCAAGGGAGAGTGTCAACGATACATATCTTGCCGTTTGGAATACGATTCCGCCGAATAATCCTGACCCTTTTATTTCTTTTATCTGCAGAATTACCCGAAATATTTCACTTAAAAAACTGAGAAGCAAAACTGCATTGAAGCGAAGTGCAGAGGTTTTGCCTATAAGTGAACTGGAATACGAGCTTACTGACTTGTCATTTGAGCAAAAAATCGATGCAAGAGTACTCGGCAGATTGATTGACCGCTTTCTTGATAGTATTGACGAAGAAAGCAGAGTTGCCTTTATTAAGCGTTACTGGTTTTCTGATGAAATCGGAGAAATCGCAAAGGCAATGAGATTAAGTGAAGCAGCAGTTTATCAGAAGCTTTCCCGTACGCGAAAAAAACTGAAAGCTTATCTTGAAAAGGAGGGTGTGTTATGACTGTCGATTTTCTTTCAGATGCGATGAACGAAATAAGTGATGAACATATAGCGAAAGCAGTATCCTATGTGCCGAAGGTTAAGCTTATTTCACGGAAAAATATTCTTGTTGCCGCTTGTATAATTGCAGTTACAGTATCGGCTTTGTTTGCTTACAATCACTTACAAAAACCACCTTCAGAAATAGGCGTAGAGACAACCGCCGAAACAGAAATTTCCGATAACGGTACAACCTCTCAGGATGTAACAAAAACCACATTTGCTTCGGCTTCTGTAATACAAGGAGCACCGCCTCCGGATTATGATAACTGGGAAAACGAAAAGCTGCCCTGGTACTTTCATGGCGTTGAAATTGACGGTGTGAAATATGACGGAATCGACTCTTCCGAGCCCGTTGATAAAAGTATGCTCATCAGAGAGCTCGGTAGAATAACTGCATACGATTATGTTAAGGAAGAAGATGAATATATTGATTTTATTGTCTATGAGGTAAAAGGAATCAGCAAGGATTATGCTGTTGCTGTAGGACGTGAGGACGGTCTTATGTGTGGCATATTCCTTTATGTTGAAAACGGTGTACTTTATTCCGATACAATCGGTGAAATAATTGATAAGCTTAACCTTAGAGAAGATGTTATTTCTATACCGTTGACGGAGGGATGTCATTTTGAATATTGTAACTATAACGGAACCGACGAATACGTTGAGCCTGACAGGATAATTCTTGACGAAACCCAGATTGATAATTTCTGCAAGGATTTTTTTACATTATTGAAAGACAGCAAATATTGTGTCAGAGAAGATAACCACTGGGGTGAGACTCCCACCTTGAGCTTTGATTTGAGAATTTACGGCGGATTAAATTTGTCGGTCGAAATTACCACGGATGGTTATATTACAATAGAACGATTTCAGCCCTTTAAGGTTAGTGAAGAGAAATGCAAGGAATTCATTTCTTCGGTTACACATCTGGGCTTACCGCAGGACTTCGACGTAGAAAAGGAAATAGAAGATTGTGAGACTCTTGGTGAGCTTACTGAAATTTATTCTCTTTCTGTACAGTCCTCATATTTGTTGACTTATTGCGAGACGGGCAAGGATTTTATCATGTATTCGCTGTCTGTAGCATCCCGCAATCTTATTGATGAGCTGGTCAGGAGTAACTCGGATGCTGCAGCGGTTTCCCGCGTAAGCGATAGTGGAGATAAGCTCGTGTTTGACACAGCGGTTAACGGCGGTGTTAAGCCTGAAATTTATCTTTGCAGTGACGGGTATTTGTATGTTTCCTGCAAATCAGTAAAAAAAGCTTTTTACATAGGTGTGGAAGAGTATAATGCCTTTATGACCGAATTTAAAAAATCGTCCTGTGTTTTTTATCCCGAAGAGCCTGTTACAATGGGCTGAGTTCATATTTTGAAGAAATACCGCCTTATCGGGCATCGGCGTATTGACAAATCTTCTTAATAATGTTAGAATTAAGAGGAATGTTTTGAAGAGGATCTTTATCTATTCCGTGATGAAGGTCCTTTTTTATGCGTAAAGAACATTTTTGGAGGAAACTGAAATGAATATGAAAAAAGACGTTGTTATTATCGGCGCAGGTCCTGCGGGCATTTTCACTGCTATTGAAATGCTCAAGAAGGGCTCAGAAAAGAGCATTGTAATCGTTGAAAAGGGACAGCCCGTAGAGAAGAGACACTGTCCCAAGGATAAGACTCAGCAGTGTGTCAACTGCAAGCCTTACTGCCATATAACAACGGGATTTTCGGGTGCAGGCGCATTTTCCGACGGAAAGCTTTCACTCTGTTACGAGGTCGGCGGTGACCTTCCTCAGCTCATCGGTGAAAAGAAGGCACAGGACACCATTGATTACACAGATAAAATATATCTTGAGTTCGGTGCGGATACTCACGTTGAGGGAATCAGCAACTCTCAGGAGGTAAAGGAAATCCGTATGCGTGCAATTCAGGCAGGCCTTAAGCTCGTTGACTGTCCCATAAGACATATGGGTACGGAAAAGGCGCAGGATATCTACCTTGCCATTGAAAAGTACCTTCAGTCAAACGGTGTGGAGATTATCTTCGGCTACGAATGCTACGATATCATCCTCGAGGAAGGTACGTGTAAGGGCGTACATCTGAGAAACAGCAAGGGCGACGAAATGACAATCGAAGGTGAGCATACCGTAATCGCAACCGGCAGAAGGGGAGCTGACTGGCTTGAGAAAATCTGCGCAGAGTATGATATAGCTCATCAGCCCGGTACTGTTGACATCGGCGTACGTGTTGAGGTCAGAAACGAGATTATCGAGAAGGTAAACGAGGTGCTTTACGAGTCAAAGCTCATCGGCTACCCCGGTCCCTTCAAAAATAAGGTGCGTACCTTCTGTCAGAATCCGGGCGGCTTTGTAAGTCAGGAAAACTATGATAATGACCTTGCTGTTGTTAACGGTCACAGTTATAAGGATTTAAAGAGCAACAACACAAACCTTGCAATTCTTGTTTCCCACAACTTCAGCTATCCTTTCAATCAGCCTATTGAATATGCAAAGAAGGTAGGCGAGCTTACAAATATGCTTGGCGCAGGACATATTATGGTTCAGCGCTTCGGAGATATTCTTGACGGCAAGAGAACCTGGGAAAAGGAGCTCAGTCAGTCCAACGTAAAGCCCACACTTCCCGATGCGGTTGCAGGTGATATCACTGCCGCAATGCCTTACCGTGCTATGATGAACATTATCAACTTCATCAAGGCTATGGATCATGTTGTACCCGGCTTTGCCTCAACGGAAACCCTGCTCTATTCACCGGAACTGAAGTTCTACTCCAACCGTGTCAAGATGGATGACAAGTTCAACACAAACGTAAAGGGACTTCACTGCCTTGGTGACTCCTCGGGCTGGACAAGAGGCCTTATGATGGCATCCGTTATGGGCGTACTTATGGGCAGAGAGCTTATATAAATGCAAAATGCAGAATGCAAAATGCAAAATTGTGGGCGAGGCTCAATGAAATTGAAATGCATAGTCTGCTGAATTTACCTCCATCTCTGTAGTGGTC
>JAZULG010000070.1:0-5236 GCA_045603005.1 Acutalibacteraceae bacterium | reverse complement strand
GATTTCGGTTATGGTGATGCTATTGCATTTGATGAGCCGACACACTCTTATGTTGTAGAAATCAGTAGTGGTGTCAGAATGCTCGCAATTCATTGTGACAGTAAGGGCCAACCAAAAGGTACGATGGATGACAGACTTATGTCTTGGCCAAAAGAACAGCTTGATAAGGCAAGAAAAGACAACTGCTTTGTTTTTGCAATTTGTCACTATCCGATTATTCCACCTGTACCTGTTTTTGAGTTAGTTGGAGATGCAAAAATAAAGGATTGGAGAAAGATTGCTTCATTTCTTGCTGATAACGGAGTTGAACTTGTGCTCACAGGTCATATGCATATTCAAAGCATAAACGAGTTTTATTCAGAAAAAGGCAACCGCCTCATTGATGTATGTACATCTGCTCTTGTGGGAAGTCCGGGTAAATACAGAAAAATCACAATTGACGAAAGCTCCGTGCTTAAAGTGAAATCCATCGGTGTACCCGATTTCGGTTGGGATTTAAAGGGACTTACACCTCAGGAATATTTTGACAGTCATTTCTCATCTGCAATAGTTGCAAGAGTGCGAGGCACACTCAATGGCGGAAAGGGTACCGTAAAGCACCTGAAGTCATTGGCAAGAAAGAGATTTGATAAAATTACTGTCGGTACGGTTAAACGTCTTCTTTTCATAAAAAGAGATAAGGAATTTGACAGAAAAAAGTTCACTGAATTTGTGGGCGAGGTCGGTGTAAGCATTTTCTCAGGTGACGGACCTTATGTTGAAGGTACACCGGGATATAATTTCCTTTCCGGTATTCTTTCAAGATTTTCCTTTGTTCTTAAAAAAGTTGAGCCGAAGCTCAGCAAAGACGGCGTAAAGGTCGACTTAAAAAATATGCTTCTTAACACTATCGGAAACAATAAAGGCTTTTCCGATAACGATGCTGAATTTACTCTTAAATAAAAAAGGTGATACTGATGCTTTATAAGAAAAATACAGAAAAAGTGCTCTCCGAGGAGCTTTTCAGAAACCCCACAAGCGAATACAGAGGTACACCCTTCTGGGCGTGGAACTGTAAGCTCGAAAAGGACGAGCTCTGCCGTCAGATAGATATTTTCAAGGAAATGGGACTTGGCGGCTTTCATATGCACGTAAGAACAGGTCTTGTAACGCCGTATCTTTCGGATGAATATATGGATATTATCAAGGCTTGTGTGGAAAAAGCAAAAAAAGAAAATATGCTCTCATGGCTTTATGACGAGGACAGGTGGCCATCGGGCTTTGCAGGCGGTCTTGTAACGGAAAATCCCGAATACCGTTCAAGATATCTGCTTTTCACAAACAAATCCTACGAGGAAAGCGGCGACACCTATGCATCGGAGAATTCACGGGCAGAGGGCGGAAGAAGCTGCAAGGGTAAGTTTATAGCCGCATACGATGTTGAGCTTGATTCACAGGGCTTCATTAAATCTTACAAGCGTATCGGAAAAGACACTGCTGCCGAGGGCGACAAATGGTATGCCTATATGGAGCTTGTTATGCCTACGCCCCGCTTTAACAATCAGACCTATGTTGATACTCTCAACAAAAAGGCAATCGAAAAATTCATTGAAATTACTCACGAAAGATATAAGAAAACTGTAGGGGAGGACTTCGGCGGTGCAATACCTTCCATCTTCACCGATGAGCCTCAGTTTTCACGCAAACAGACCTTCAATAATTCTACCGATAAGGACGATGTAACCCTGCCCTGGACTGACGATTTTCCCGAAACATACAAGGAGATGTACGGTGATGATATTCTCGACAGACTTCCCGAGCTTTTCTGGGATTTAAAGGACGGACAGGTCAGCGTGCACCGTTATCATTATCACGACCATATTGCAGAGCGTTTTGCCCGTGCTTTTGCCGATACTGTAGGCTCATGGTGCCGCAGAAACGGTATTGCACTTACAGGTCATATGATGGAAGAGCCTACACTTAAAAGTCAGACAGCCGCACTTGGTGAAGCAATGCGTTCATACAGAGGCTTTGACCTGCCCGGTATTGATATGCTCTGCAACCGTTATGAATTCACAACGGCAAAGCAGGCACAGTCTGCGGCGCATCAGTTCGGCTATGAGGGAGTCCTCTCTGAGCTTTACGGTGTTACGGGCTGGGATTATGACTTCCGAGGTCACAAACTTCAGGGTGACTGGCAGGCGGCTTTAGGTGTAACAATCCGTGTTCCCCATCTTTCATGGGCTTCAATGGCAGGCGAGGCGAAGCGTGACTATCCTGCATCAATTCATTATCAGTCTCCCTGGTATAAGGAATATCCCTACATAGAAAATCACTTTGCAAGAGTCAATACGGCTCTTACAAGAGGTAAGCCCGTAGTCAAGGTCGGCGTTATTCATCCCGTTGAAAGCTATTGGCTTCACTGGGGACCTAACGATAAATCCGACCTTATCCGTGAAACTATGGATAAAAAGTTTCAGGATGTTACCGAGTGGCTTTTAAAGGGAAGTATAGATTTTAACTTTATAAGTGAATCTCTTCTTCCCTCTCTGTGCGAAAAAGGCGGTAATCCTCTTAAGGTCGGCAAAATGGAATATGACGCCATTATCGTACCCGACTGTGAAACATTACGTTCTTCGACTCTTGAGCGTCTTGAAGGCTTCAGAGAGCAGGGCGGAAAGCTTATATTTATGGGCAATGCACCAAGCTTTGAAAATGCGGTAAAATCTGACAGAGGCAGAATGCTTTATGAAAAATCAGTATGTATCTCCTTTGACAGAGCAAGACTTCTTGACTCTCTCGATGATAACAGAACAGTAACTCTCCGTTACGATAACGGCAAGCTTACTGATGATTTCTTCTATCAGCTGCGTAAGGACAATGACTGCGAATGGCTCTTTATTTCTCATTGTTGTGAACCTTACAACAAGGATGTTTTCCGCAACGAAAATCTGCGAATCACTCTGAAGGGTGAAAAGAAGGTTACGGTATACGATACGCTTACGGGAAAAACTTATCCTGCTGATGTCGATTATGCAGGCGGAAATACCGTAATCAGAAAGAAGATGTATGATTATGACAGCCTTCTTCTTAAAATCGAGGACGGTAAAAGTGAAGATGCTTCAGCAGCAAATAAAAAAGAGCTTGACTGTGTAGAGCTTTCATCAGAGGTACCCTATACCCTTGATGAAAAGAATGTACTTCTTCTTGATATGTGTCAGTTCTGCGTGGATGACGGTGAATTTTTCCCTGAAGAAGAAATTCTCAGAGCCGACAACATAGCAAGAAAAATTGCAGGACTTAAGGAGCGAAACGGCGGTGTCGCTCAGCCCTGGGTTATACCGCCCGAAGAGCCCAGACATACAATCACATTAAGGTTCACGGTGGATTCTCTTACTTGTGTGAAAAATCCCGTACTCGCTCTCGAGGATGCCGAAAAGGCAGAAATCACCCTTAACGGAAAGAGTGTACCAAACACTGTGACAGGCTGGTATGTGGACAAGGCAATAAAGACTGTAGAGCTTTCCGATATGCCTGAGGGTAAAAATATTATCACAGTAAAGCTGCCCCTCGGTAACCGTACCAATACAGAATGGTGCTATCTTTTAGGTGATTACGGCGTTAAGGTTACGGGCAGGAAGACTCAGTTGACGGAGCTTCACGAAAAGCTGTGGTTCGGTGATATTGTAAATCAGGGACTTGCTTTTTACGGCGGAAATATCACGTATCATATGGGAGAGGTAAATACTCCTGACGGTGAAATTGAGATTACGATACCTCAGTACCGAGGTGCGCTTATTAAGGTGCTTGCTGACGGTGAGGATAAGGGTAATATTGTCTTTTCACCCAACACCCATCGTATAAAGGGGCTCAGTAAGGACGTGCATAAGCTGGATATAAAGCTTTATACACATCGCTTCAATTCCTTCGGTGCAGTTCACAATGCTGACGCGGCTCTTGACTGGCACGGTCCTGATGCCTGGCGTACAAAGGAAGAAAAATGGACCTATGAATACAGACTTAAAGAAGTGGGTATTCTGTCCGTCCCCGTAATTAAGGCGTAAAAAATAACAGCGAGGTGACTCTATGTTAAAAGCAAACTGGATATGTCCGTCATATAGTATAGATAAAGCCTGCCCTCTTTTCAAAAAGGATTTCTCTGTTGAAAAAGAGGTTGCCACCGCCACTCTGAGCGTGACGGCAAGGGGCGTATATGAAGCAACTCTCAACAATCATCGGGTGGGGGACTTTATTATGGCACCCGGCTGGACATCATACCATAACCGCATTCAGGTGCAGACCTATGATGTAACGGGACTTCTGAGTGAAGATAATGTTCTGATTTTAGAGCTTGCTGAAGGCTGGTTCCGGAGACTTAAAAATAAGAAGCCGAAGGCAATTATAGCTGAGCTTCATATTGTCTATGCTGACGGCAGTGAGGAATATATCGGCACAGACGAAAGCTGGCTAGTTGCAAAAAGCAATCTGCGCTTTTGCCATTTATACGACGGAATAAAATACAACGCTGCCCTTTCACCTGTTTTTAAGTACCGTGCAAAAATTGCAAGGGATAACGCTCAGAATTTACTTGTTGCTCAGCAGGGTGAAATTGTAAAAGAGCAGGAGCGTCTTGGTGTAAAAGAGGTTATTACTACGCCCAAGGGTGAAACCGTTCTTGATTTCGGACAGAATATGACAGGCTATCTCGAAATTATTCTTGATGCGAAAGAGGGCGACAAGGTATCGTTTTCCTTTGCTGAAATTCTCGACAAAAACGGAAATTTCTACAACGAAAACTACCGCAAGGCAAAAGCTATGTATGAATACACCTGCAAGGACGGTCTGCAGACCTACAAACCGAATCTTACCTTTTACGGCTTCCGTTATGTCCGTGTAGATTCATACCCGACTGAAATCAGACCTGAAAATTTCACAGCTATAGTAGTTCACAGCGATATGAAGCGTACGGGATATATTGAAAGCTCCGACCCGATGCTCAATCAGCTTTTCAGCAACATTATATGGAGTCAGAAGGGAAATTTTCTTGATATACCCACCGACTGTCCTCAGCGTGATGAAAGACTCGGCTGGACAGGTGATGCACAGGTATTTATCCGCACGGCAAGCTATAACTATAACGTATTGAAGTTTTTCAAAAAGTGGCTCGGTGACGTCAAAGCCGAGCAGTATGAAAACGGCGGCGTGCCTGACTTTATACCGAGTATCTATCCGAGGAAACCGAGACTCAGTACCGCAT
>JAZULG010000069.1:0-9056 GCA_045603005.1 Acutalibacteraceae bacterium | reverse complement strand
ATTTTTATAATAATTTTATTTTTTTACCACATTTTTATTCATTTTAATCCTCTTATCCTTCATATGCCTCTTTAAAAGCCTTAACGGTAGCTTCAAAACACATCTCAAAGGGTAGGTAACACTCCTCAGCACTCCGTTTATTGCATCCGCTACCAGGTACAGTATTTTCATAATAAGTCTTCCTAAGGAAAAATACAGCAGTAAGCCCCCTAAAAGCTGACCTAACGCAAGATTTAATCTTACGGTACCGTTATTTTCCATAACCATATAAAAGAAGGATATAAAGGCGGTGAATATACAGAAAATCCCATCGGAGAGCATAACCGAAATTTTACCTTTTCCGAAGACTCTGAAAATCACCTTAACTGCAATATATAGCGAGCAAAGAAAAAAGCCCATTCCTACAGAATCAAGAAAATGGCTTATCTGGTTAGCGAGAGGCTCCGTATAAGTCATCTGAACACCCTTGCAAAAAAGCCTTTTGCCTCAGGTCTCTCATTAAGGTAAGAAAGCGACGATATTATGCCCTCAACATTCAGCTCGCCCGTTTCAGTGTTGAGCTTGTTAATTTTAAGCTGTTCTCCCCTGACTGTAAGCTCTCCTTCATCAGTGTATGCGATTATTTCAACATCGTCAAAGGAATCAACATCGGTTACACCTGAAACCGTAAGCTGCTTTCTGTCCTTGAGTACAATATTATGCGGAATCGCAAGCTTGGCTTTATTTTCATTCATAAAACAACCTCCCCTACTCAAATTTATTCATAGGGAAGGTTCTTTATTCTGACTATTTAATTATTCTGTACATAAGACCGGCATCGTTTTTTGTAGCGTGTTCAGTAACTATAAGCACTTCCGCTTTTAAAAGATTTTCACCCATCTGTATTTCGATATTATCCCCGACTTTTACATCGTATGAAGCTCTTGCAACCTTTCCGTTAACGGTAACTCTGCCCGCATCACAGACCTCGTTTGCTATTGTTCTTCTCTTGATAAGACGGGATACCTTAAGGTATTTGTCAAGTCGCATAGTTCCTCCAAATAAAAAGGACTGCTGCGCAGTCCTTTTTTGCGTAAATTATTTTACAGCGTTCTTAAGAGCTGAGCTTGCCTTGAAACCGGGAACCTTTGAAGCTGCAATTTCGATTGTTGCACCTGTCTGGGGGTTGTGACCTGTTCTTGCTGCTCTTTCCTTAACTTCAAATGTACCGAAGCCGATAAGCTGAACCTTGTCGCCTTTAACAAGAGCTTCCTCGATAGCTGCGAAAACTGCTGCTACTGCCTTGTCTGCATCCTTCTTTGAAATTTCAGCCTTTGCTGCTACCGCATTGATAAGTTCGGTTTTATTCATTTTTTTATCCTCCATAGATATTATATTTTCCACGGGTTTATTCCCGATTGGATACTAATTTGATTTTTGCTTCTTTCCAAAGCTCGTCGAGTTCATCAATAGGTGTGTTCTTCATATCTATCCCTCGCTCTGCGGCAAGTCTCTCAACCTCAAGATAACGGGTGATAAACTTTTCGTTCGAACGGGTAAGAGCCTCCTCTGACTCAACATCCACAAATCTTGAAACATTGACAACAGAAAAAAGAACGTCACCCAACTCTTCCTCAATTTCGTCCTTATTCTTTTCTGCTATAGCCTGCCTGAGCTCCCTGATTTCACTTTCAAGAGCATCGAAGGCTCCGCTCATATCATCCCAGTCAAAGCCTGCTTTTTTAGCCTTGGACTGAATCTTCTGCGCTCTCATAAGAGCGGGAAGCTCCCTTGGCACCTTGAGCATTGAGCTGCCCTGAGTTTTCTGATTCTTACTTTTACGCTTGATATCATCCCAGTTGGAAAGCACCTCATCGGTGCCCGAAACCTTAACCTCACCGAAAACATGGGGGTGACGCTCGATAAGCTTTTTGCAGATGCCGTCTGTTACATTACTGAAATCGAAGGAGCCTTCTGCTCTTTCAATCTCACAGTGGAAAACCACCTGAAGCAGGGCATCGCCAAGCTCTTCCTCAAGAAGCACCTTATCGTTTTTGTTGATGGCTTCGATTACCTCATAGGTCTCTTCTATAAAGTCCTTTTTTATACTCTCATGAGTCTGCTCCGCATCCCAGGGACAACCGCCGGGAGCACGGAGGATTTTCATGATTTCAAGCAAATCCTCAATAGTGTATTTTTCTTTAAATTCAAAGTCTGTCATAATAAAAACCTCATTACGACTATTTTACCCTAATAATCCAAATTTTGCAAGAACTTTTGCAATTTTTTCTCCTTTAGGAATCATTTCTAGGTCATCTTTAACAATTCCTTTAACTAAAAGTATAGAAATTGCATAAAAGACACCGCCGACACACACTGCAAGTATAGTTGTAAGACGGCTTTCGATGCCTAAAACATCCACAAGAAGGAAGTTTCCTAAGAATGCACCTACACCGCAACAAGCTGCAGCAATGAAGGGCTTGAGGAAAATTGATACGTAATTGAGCTTTACACCTGCGGCTCTTGTAAGCTGGATTATATTGATTGTTACCATTACAAGATAGCAGATTGAGGAGCTTATACATGCACCCTTGATATTGATTTCAGGGTTTGCAATAAGGATAAAGTTAAGCGTTACCTTGATAACCGCACCTATTGCCATTGTAACGATAGGTACCTTTGTTTTACCAACCGCCTGAAGCATATTAGTAAGCGGTGAGGCAAGAGCAAAAAGAGGTACTGCAAGGCCGTAAACGGTCATCATAAATGCCGCCGAAGGAGCAAAATACTCGTTACCGCTTCCGTAGAGAAGGTCAAGTATAGGCTCGGAAAGTACGGCAATACCGATACCTGCGGGCATCGCAACAAGCATTGCAACTCTCAGTGCGGACTCAATACAAAGCTTGATATCCTTCTTACTGTTTGCAGTCCACGCCTTGGAAAGTACGGGAATTGCACTGATACCGAGTACGAGAGTAAGAGAAGGAATAAGGTTTTTAATATTGATAACCGAGCCGTGCATACCGTAAAGATAGGTTGAGATATTTTCATCAAGTGTCTGGTCAACGGTAAGTGTGTCAATGTACATTCCCTTGACTGTGTCAAAGCCTGAGCTCAGAGCAGTTACAAGCCTGCTTCTGATGGTGATATCATCAATAAGGTTACTGATATTTGTAACAAGTGAAGCCGCCGCAACGGGAATTGAAATAGCAAGAAGGGCTTTCATTATATCCTTATTGCTATTTGCCTCGGGAGAATTAACGAGCTCCTCTCTTGTAAAGCCGAAGCCCTTTCTCTTATAGCGGATGTAAAGATAGACAAGTCCGAAGGCTGAGCCTAAGGTTACACCTAAAATTGCAACCGCCGCCGCATAGGGATAAATTGCGGCAAGCGCCTCTGCCTCATCACTGACCTCAACACCGAAAAGCTTCATTGCTCCGTTTACGGCATTTTTCTCATAGTGTGAAAGAGTTGCCTTCATAAACACATAGGTAGCACTCAGACCGAAAAGAAGCTTTACAACTGCTTCAATAACCTGAGATACACCTGTGGGAGTCATATTATTAAGACCCTCGTAGTAGCCTCTGAAGGACGACATCATACAGCAGAAAAGTACGCATGGTGCAACTGCAAAAATACTCACGAAGTTCATAGGAGCCTCGTTGATATTGGAATAAGGTATTGCAATTGCCATAAGAATAAGCATACCCATTACACCCACAAGGAAGAACATCTTCTGCGCTACCTTGAAAATTGCTTTGGCATCCTTGATTCTTCCGAGCTCCATATTCTGTGAAACAAGCTTTGAAACCGCAACAGGAAGACCCGCCATAGAAATTGCGTAAAGCGGGGTATAAACTGCGTAGGCACCCGTGAAGTATCCGTAGCCCTCAGTACCCAAAAGGTTATTTATGGGAATTTTAAAAACTGCACCGATAAGCTTTACAAGTATGGTTGCTATGGCAAGAACGCCCGCTCCGGTAAGAAGGGACTGTTTCTTTCTTTCCGCCATAATTTCATCTCCTTTTCCGTTTATCCTATAAATTCGTTAAGCAGGGAGCCCTCGGGAACTCTGCTGCTGTCTTTCTGAGTAAACTTCATTATTTTATCCTTAAGAAGCTGAGCCGCATTGTAGTATATACTATCAGAGGGTACAGAGTCAAGAAGTTTTTCTGCTTCTTTTCTGAAAACACATACCTCGTACGGATGAATTGAGTCAATTTTCACATCTGCTCTGTCACTGTAGGGGAAAAGATATCTGTCCTCACCCATTCGTACTCCGTGCCAGAGATAGAAGGTTCTTTCAGCGTCACTGTTTCTGTGATGATAGTCTCTTATAAGGCGGCGGATAAACCTCAAGTCCCTTTTGGACATAAGAATCCCGTTTTCATCGGCAATTCTTGAGGAAACGCTGATGTAGAGCTTTATCATAGCCTCATCACTGAGAGGGTCTGTTATGAGAGGGTTAAGAGCATGAAGCCCCTCAAGGATAATAACCTCATCCTCCTGCACCTTAACTGCAGTATATCCGTCCCTGCTGCCCGTTTTGAAGTTGAAGCGGGGTACCATTCCCTCACCCTTATCAAGAAGAGCGTGCATAGTATCATTTATGCAGGGAAGATCAAGCGCCTTTACGGTTTCATAGTCAACAGTACCATCCTCAAAGGTAAACCGTACCTCTGAGCCGAGATAGAAATCGTCAAGAGAAATTACCGTAACTCCCCTGCCGCTTTTTCTTATACTGTCAGCCAAAAGATTAGCGGTTGTTGTCTTGCCCGATGAGCTTGGTCCCGCAAGCATAACAAGTACTCTGCCGCTTTTCGACAGGATATTATCAGAAAGTGAGTTTATTCTTTCCCTGAAGCTATTTTCGCATCTGTTAATAAACTCATCCGCACAGCATTCCATTCCGCGGTTTATTTCGTCAAGATAAAACAACATATAATCACCTGTATTTACGGTAGAATTCACCGATGTATTCTTTGCGCCTTAAAATTTCATCAAAGCCGCTTATGTATTCATACGGGTATTTATAGTTAAATATTCTTTCAATTTCATTGGATTCGGGAGCCTTAAGCTTAATTACTGCGCCTGCTCCTACCGCAAGCACGGTGTGACACTCCTCCATCATATAGACATTGTAAAGGCATTCATAGCCCTCCTTTGTCCAGCCGACATTTTCGAGGTTGCCGAGGCACTTGCTCTGTCGGTACATATAATAAGGTACGTAACCCGCTTCGGTAAGCCTTTTCTGTGTGAGAGAAAGCATTTCCGAGGCAACTATACCCGAGTTGGTTTTTCTTGATTCGGTAACAATATTTGATGAGCGCTTGAGCGCAAGGGTATGCACCGTAATATTCTCGGGTGAAAGCTCAATGGCCTTGCTGAGAGTCCTTTCGTAGGACTCAAGGGTGTCCGTCGGAAGACCCGCAATAAGGTCCGTATTTATATTTGTGAAGCCTATCTCTCTTGCATCACAGAAGCAATCGAGGGTCATCTGCGAGCTGTGGTTCCTGCCGATTTCCTTAAGCACATCATCGTTGAAGGTCTGCGGATTTATGCTGATTCTTGTACAGCCGCAGTTTTTCATAACCTCAAGCTTTTCCTTTGTTGTACTGTCGGGTCTGCCTGCCTCGATTGTGTACTCACGTACGGAGGGTACATCAAAATTATCGCTTATTGCGTCGGTAACCTTCTTAAGCTGCTCTGCAGTAAGTACAGAAGGAGTACCGCCGCCGATGTAGATGCTCTCAAGCTTCAGCTTAAGCTCTTTAGCTATCTTGCCCGTAACGGCAAGCTCCTCACAGAGCTTTTCAACATATTCGGGAATAAGCTTTTTTGCACTTTCGTTAGAATGAGAAATAAAGGAGCAATAGCTGCACCTGGTAGGACAGAAGGGTACCGAAACATAAAGAGAGTAGGAATCAGGCTCCGATGCATTTATTATGGGGGCTTCTTTTCTTGCTACACTAAGAGCAAGAGCGGTTTTTTCCTCACTCACCTGAAGCTCATTGGTAAAATAGGATATCGCCCAAAGCTCACCGTGGCTTTCAATAAGCTTACTCATAAGCTTTGCGGGTCTTACCCCTGTAAGTATGCCCCAGGGCGGTGTGTAGTCTGTTATATCGCAAAGAAGCTCAAACATAAGCAGTGCCATTTTTCTTTCAAGGTAAGACTCCTCGGTGTCGTCAGAATTTTTTTCAGAAAAATCCGACGCCCTGCTTTCGGAATACTCCTTACCGAGAAGCCTTACAGTGACCGATACGGTACTGCCGTCAAGCTCTGTCAGACAGTAGTCCTCATTTTCGGGGATTTCTTCGCTTACTGTTATCTTTTCGGGGAAAAATACCCTGAGAAGGTTTTCCATTTCATAATGAAATCTGTGATTTTTATTTATAAGGTACATATTACAGTCCTCTTGTATACGGATTGTTGTCTCTTTCAAAGCTGAGAGTGGTTTCGTCGCCGTGACCGGGACAAACCCTGTATTCGCCCTCAAGAGAATAGAGTTTTTTTATTGATAAAAGGATTTTCTCCATGCTTCCGCCCGGAAAATCTGTTCTGCCGACCGAAGCACGGAAAAGTGTATCACCTGAAAAAAGATATTTATCAGCCTTATAGGTTACACTTCCTACGGTATGACCCGGTGTATGAATTACCTCTATCTTTTCTTCACCGAGAGTGAGAATATCCCCGTCTGCTACGGTTTTGTCACATTCAAAGGCGGGACAGTCAAAGCCAAGCATAGCGGCAAGGCTTTTTCTGCTGTCAGCAAGACAGTCAGCATCTGCTTCGTGGATTATAATCTCTCCGCCGAATGCCTTCTGAAGCCTTTTCACACCCATTATGTGGTCAAAATGACCGTGAGTAAGAAGAATATATTTAAGCTTTTCTATATTCATTGATTTAAGTAGTTCCTCAAGGCGAGCGTTGTAAACACCTGCATCGATAACTGCAGCTTCACCGCTTTCAATATCCTTGATAATGTAGCTGTTTGATGCTACCATAGGAGGATTAAAAGCTTTGATTAAAAGAGACATAGGAACCTCCGTTTTCAATGCGCAATTCGCAATGCACAATGCGCAATCACGCTAAAATAAGACTTTACGGGAAGCCGTTTCCCGCAGAGATGGGTTTGCTTTAATATTGCTCGGATTTTTAAAGTTGCTCTATATGAACAAGAGACATAACGAAGCAAGATTTATAATAACAAGGTAAAATTGGCGGGCAGAATTTTTCTGTATCATCTGCCTTACCCGCGATTGCGCATTGCGCATTGCGAATTGAGAATTGTAATTACTTCTTCCAGATATCTGTATCCATAATGATTGTTACGGGGCCGTCGTTGACAAGCTCAACCGCCATATCCGCGCCGAAAACGCCCGTTGCAACCTTTTTCACGCCTAAGGCTCTTAATTCCTCGCAGAAGGCTTCGTAAAGCTCATTTGCCACCTGAGGCGGTGCAGAACCTATAAAGGAAGGACGTCTGCCCTTGGCAAGATCAGCGCAAAGAGTAAACTGTGATACCACAAGCACCTCTCCGTCGACCTTATCAAGAGAAAGATTCATCTTATCGTTCTCATCGGTGAAAATTCTGATTTCAGCTACCTTTTTGGCAAGAAGCTTCATCTCCGCTTCTGTATCTCCATCAGCAACGCCTAAAAGCACAAGAAAGCCCTTACCGATTTCTCCCGTTATTTCTCCGTCAACCGTGACAGATGCTCTTGTTACTCTTTGTATAACTGCTTTCATATATAAATATCCTTTTTGTTTTTTATAATTTACGGACCGCCGGGGACGTCGGTCCCTACAATGTTAATCCGTAGGATCGGCGCTGACTTTATCTGAACTGCAAGGTTCAATTCTGCATTTTTCAAAGTCCCGAACGCTCAGTTGAAAGCACGCCCTTGACCTTCTTGAGCTTTTCGCAGACGCTTGCCATATGCTCTGTACCGTTAACGGTAATTGTCATATAAATAGTTGAGCGTCCGTCGTTTCCGTCCTTTGTGAAAATCGAGTGAATCATAACGTGCATATTGGCTATAACTGCAGAAAGGTCTGCAAGCATACCTACACGATCAATGCAGGTTACCGCAAGTGTTACACGGTAGGAATTCTGTGTCTTGGTATCCCAATAGGCTTTTATCCATCTTTCCGGCTCGGCACACTTGGACATATCCTTAGGTACATTAGTACACTTCTTTGTATGAATCGAAACACCGTGGCCTCTTGTGATAAAGCCTATAACCTCGTCACCGGGAAGCGGGTCACAGCAGCGTGAGAACTTCACAAGGCAGTTATCAATGCCCTCTATGATAATACCCTCTGCGCTGCGAACCGTCTTTTTCGGTGCCTGTGTGACAACCTGCGGTGGCTCCTGAGGCTGAATCTCCTTCATAAGCTTACCGTATTCCTCTTTCATTCGTGGAATAATATTCTGCAGGTTTACACCGCCGTAGCCGATTGCCGCATAGAAATCGTCAACGGTGTTACAGTGGTATTTCTCTATAAACTTTGCTAAGAAATCGGGAAGCTGTTTATCTGTAAGGGAAATGTTATTACGCTTGAACTCTCTGTCGATTTCAGCCTTACCCTCTATAATATTTTCCTCTCTCTTCTCCTTCTTGAACCAATTTTTGATCTTAGTTCTTGCCGAAGAGGTACGGGCAATCTTAAGCCAGTCGCGGCTCGGACCCTTGCCCTGAGATGAGGTTGTAAGAATTTCTATAATCTCACCGTTATTTACCTTGTGATCAAGGGTAGTTATTCTGCCGTCAACCTTAGCGCCTATCATCTTATTACCTACGCCCGTATGAATGGAGTATGCAAAGTCAATAAGCGTAGCGCCAAGGGGCAATGCCACAACGTCACCCTTTGGTGTAAACACAAAGGTCTCATCGTGGAAAATATCTATTTTGAACGCGGGAAGGAACTCGTCAGGGTCCTTCGTATCGTTTTCGGTATCTATAAGCTTGGATATCCAGTCAAGCTTTTTGTCAATATCAACGGAGGATTTTTCTCCGCTCTTGTATTTCCAATGGGCAGCGATACCGTATTCAGCCACGTGGTGCATTTCA
>JAZULG010000068.1:0-4787 GCA_045603005.1 Acutalibacteraceae bacterium | reverse complement strand
TACAGGAGCAGGTGTCAAGGCTGAGGAAATATCCAGAATATTTGAAAGATTCTATAAGGTTGATAAATCGAGAAGCTTTGACACCAAGGGTGTAGGTCTCGGTCTTTATATCGTAAAAACCATTATAAATATGCACGACGGTGAGATTACCGCAAGAAGTAAAAGCGGAGAATACACCGAATTTATGTTTGAAATCCCCTTCGAATAATATCCGGCACATTTTAATTTGTTTTAAATATTCAGACGTAAACTGTAAACAAATTTCCTTCAAAGGAATTGTAAAGGAGTACAGACAATGAATGAGAATAACTTTAACGAAGAAAACTCAGGCTTTTCATATCCTGAAAAAAACGATGCACCTGCGGAAAATGATTTTTCCGTAAACGCACCCGGCGATGACAGCTCTGCAGAAGCTGACAGTAGCCTTGCGGCAGAAAACAATGCAGAGGACGGCTTCACTCCACCGGAATACCCGTCTCAGCAGGCTGTCCCTCAGCCTCAGCAGCAGATTCCTCCGATGCCGCAGAATCCCGTCAACGGATATAATCCTGCTCAGAATAATCCCTATGCACCGAGAGCAACCTATAATCCCTATGTTGCAAACACCTCGGGATACAGAAACGGTAATTATCCCAACGGTGCCCCCTATCAGCAGCCCTACGGCTATCCTCAGAATCAGGGATATCCTCAGCCGCCCAAGAGCAGTGTCGGAAAGAACCTTGCGGTTATTCTCGTAGCCGCCTGCGCAGTGATTGCGGTTATATGCATCGGCATAGGTATGATAGGCTTCGGCGGTAACAACGCCCTCACAGATACAACTGGCAGCACCTCACTGACCACAACAAAGTCCACCACTAATCTCAACCCCGAAACCACCGTGAATGACAGTATGAATGTTTCTACAACAGCTCCGTCAACTGAGCTTCCCAACTCAGTGTATGTTGCTCAGAAGGTGCGCCCCAGTGTTATAGGCGTTATGACCTATTATGACGGTGAGCTTACCGGTGAAGGCTCAGGCGTTCTTATGAGTGAAAAAAACGGATGGACATACATTATCACCTGCGCTCACGTTATCAACGAGGAGGACGTGGAATACCGCATTCTTTTCCTTGACGGTACTACCCTTGAGGCTGAGCTTGTCGCTTACGACGACAGAACGGATATAGGCGTTGTCAGAGTGAATAAAACCGGTCTTCCTCTTGCGGAATTCGGCGATTCCTCAAGTCTCCAGGTGGGTGAGCCTATTTATGCAATAGGTAATCCCGGCGGCTCCGAATACTTCGGCTCAATAACAGACGGTATTGTAGCCTCAATTGACCGTTCAGTTGCTTCAACCTACACTATGACCTGCATTCAGCATAATGCCGCTATCAATCCCGGTAACTCAGGCGGTGCTCTTGTAAATGCCTCGGGTCAGGTAGTAGGTATCAACTCATCAAAGATTGCAAGCATGGAATTTGAAGGTATGGGCTTTGCTGTACCTACATCAATAGCGGGTCCCGTTGTTGATGCTCTTATAAATTACGGTTATGTACCCAACAGACCCAAGCTCGGAATTGAATACGCTCCCGTAAGCTCATATCAGCTTTACAGCATCATCGTTTCCGTCAGAGGTCTTCCTCAGGGCTCACTTGTTATCGCATCCATAGCCGAGGACAGCAGCCTCATCGGTACTGACGCTCAGGTCGGCGATCTTATTATCGGCGTAAACGGCAAGGAAATGACCGATACAAGCGTACTTCTCGACCTTATCGAAACAGGTGCAGTCGGCGATTCACTCACTCTCAATCTTGCGAGAATTGACAACCGTACCTATAAGGTAACCACCTTCGACGTTGTGATTACCCTTGTTGAGGACAAGGGACAGAATTAACTTAAAGCAATATCAAATGCGGACAGAGAAATCTGTCCGCATTTTTGTGCTCAGTATTCAAGCTGCTCAAGGCTTCGGAATTCATAACCCTCCGCTCTCGCTCTGTCTATTATTTCACCGAGAGCCTCGGCGTTATCGTGGGATACACTGTGAAGAAGTATTACCGCTCCGTCGTGAAGCCTTGATGTGACCGTACTTACGGCGTAATCCTTCCCCTTGATGCTGTCCGTATTCCAGTCATCATAAGCCACCGACCAGAATACACTTACGTAGCCGAGAGAGGCTACAAGGTCAAGGGCGTTTTCCGTATACTCACCTGCGGGAAAGCGGAAATATCTTGCACAGTAGCCGAAGTTTTCCCTGAGATAGTTTTCCGTCGTCTCTATTTCCTCTGCCATTCTGCTTCTGCTTATTTCTGCAAAGCTCGGATGTGTTGCAGAATGGTTACCTACAATATGTCCCTCTTTTATCATACGGGAAATAAGTTCAGGCTCCGACTTTATGTGGTCAAGAGTGCAGAAAAACGCGGCAGGGACCTTCTTTTCACTGAGCGTGTCGAGAATATCCGACGTGAGATTATCGTGCTCATAGCCGCAGTCAAAGGTAAGGTAGAGCACCTTTTCCTCGCTTACTCTGTCAAGCGTTACAGCGTAAAATTCATCAAAGGTATCCTGAAATTCTTCAACGGTATAGTGAGCCTTTCCACCCGACGCAGGTCCGTGGGAGTGGGAAAACTTTTTATCGGAAAGTCCCTCTCTGCCTTCGGAAACGGTGTACTCGGTTTTGACAAGGGGCTGAAGTCCCGTAAGTGTATTGCCGCCGTTTTCTCCCATCACTACCATATCCTCAAGGCTGATTGGGTATAGTTTACTGCGATTATCCGTATCTATAAGTGTTGACGAATTTATCTGCGGTGTAAGCTCTGAGGGCAACGGAGTCTCACTCTCCGACGGACTTTGCAGGGTGGTGCTTTCGCTTTCTCCCCCGCTGCTTTTTTCTCCGCAACCACCGAAGCTCAGAGCTATGCAAAGCACTGTAATTATGCTGATTATCTTTTTCATTTGAAAGCCTCCTTTATGTATTCGGTGATAAATCACCGAAGCAGACTCACCTGAACATATAACGCATATCGCCCATTATACCTTCAACGGTCTTCATGGCCTTGTTTGCCTTTTTCTTCATCATACGCATTCCCTTTGACCTCTGTGAGCCTATTATCGCCGCCGTACCGCCTACGATAATTCCTGCGCCGATGCCTGCGGCAACATTTTTCATAGTCATAATTTTTCCTCCCTGAAATATTCTGCCGAAAAACTTACAGCAGAATTAGTTTTTTACATTTGCCCCGGTATAACCGAGGAATTTTTTGTTTTTGGTGTTTCTTTTTTTATTTTTTAATGGTATAATCAATCCGTTAAGTATAAAAATCAGGAGAAAAAGCTATGTCCCGTCTCAATATTGTGCTTGTGGAGCCTCAGATTCCTCAGAATACCGGAAATATCGCAAGAACCTGTGCTGCTACAGGTGCAGCTCTTCATCTCATAAAGCCTATGGGCTTTACCGTTGACGATAAAAAACTCAAAAGAGCAGGTCTCGATTATTGGTATCTTCTTGATATTACCTATTATGACGGCCTCGATGATTTCTATTCGAAGCACCCTGACGGTAATTTTTTCTATCTTACCACAAAGGGTACTCACATATATTCGGACACATCCTTCCCCGACAATACATATCTGTTTTTCGGCAGAGAGGATGCAGGTCTTCCCGAGGAGCTTCTCAAGGCTAATCCCGAAGCATCTCTGCGTATCCCTATGATAGGAGAGGCAAGAAGCCTCAACCTCTCAAACACTGTGGCGCTTACCGTTTATGAGGTACTGCGTCAGTGGGGCTTTCCCGATATGCTCTGTGAGGGTAAGCTGACAAAATTTGACTGGTAAGATTTGACAGAATGCTCACGTTATGTTATTCTGTTGTCTGAGAGGAGGAAAAAACTATGAAAAAAAACTTTACGGCTGAGGAAATTATCAAAAGCCACGAAACAAACATCAAGGCGGCAACAAGCCTTTATACTCTTGCAGGTGCACTCTGCGGTATATATATCCTTCGTTTTTTTATAACCAAAAACTTCAACTTTTATTTTACCCTCGCTTTCCCCGATATGTTTTTAAAGCTCGGTGACTCGGGAGAGCTTCCCTTCGCCGTCGGCGTTGTGCTCGCTCTTGCAGCCTTGCTCGCATACATTATTCCCGGGGCATTCCTTATGAAAAAGCACACCCTCTTTCCCCTTGCGGTAATTATTTACATTGCAGATACATTATGTCTTCTCTTCTGTGATTTTGTCCTCTGGAGTAAGCCTGAATCCTCGGATTTTGTAATCGACATAATCTGCCATCTGTGGGTTCTCCTCTTTCTTTTCGTGGGTCTCAGTTCGGCAAGGGCACTTAAAAAAGAAAAAGCAAAGCAGGAGTAATATCCTGCTTTTATATATTTCCACAATTAAAAAAGGACGCCTGAGGCGTCCTTTTTTATCAGTCAATTTCAACTGAAATTTTTGTGTCGCTTCTGTTTGCAGTTGCACGCATTACGGTTCTGATAGCCTTTGCAATTCTGCCCTGCTTACCAATAACTCTACCCATATCATCCTGAGCAACATGAAGGTGGTAAACTACTACACCCTCTTCGTTAATGTCGTCAACGTCAACAGTTACCTTATCGGGTTCATCAACCAAACCGCTGGCAATTGATATAAGTAAATCTTTCAAAGCGCGTACCTCCGAAATTACTTAAGGATGTCGCTCTTTTTAAGAAGTACCTTAACTGTGTCAGTGGGCTGAGCGCCGTTAGCAATCCACTTCTGAGCCTTCTCAGCGTCGATCTTGATGTCTGCGGGGTTTGTCATAGGATTGTAGTA
>JAZULG010000067.1:0-2655 GCA_045603005.1 Acutalibacteraceae bacterium | reverse complement strand
TGATAGAATTAAGGAAGCGTGTAAAGGAACTCGAAATGGAGGCTGATATTTTAAAACAAGCGGCGCTGATAATGGCACGAAAGTCAAAATAATTCTTGCAAACAGGCATAAGTACAGTATCAGCGCCATGTGTAAAAAACTCGGAATACCAAGAAGTCTTGTATATTATAAGAGAAAAACAAGAAAAATTGACAGCGAACTTGAAAATGAGATTATACAAATTTTCAAAGACAGCCGTAATAATTATGGCTCAAGAAAAATAAAGGTTGAGCTTAAAAAGAAGAATATCATAGCTTCACGAAAGAAAATACGTCGTATTATGGATAAATACGGTCTTGTATCAAACTATACAATCAAGCAGTATAAGATTCAAAAAAGCACCTGTAATGAGGAAAAAATTGCAAATGAGGTCAACAGAGAATTCAATGACAGAGAATACCTTGAAGTAGTAATAAGTGATCTTACATATGTTAGAGTTAGGGACAAATGGTGCTATGTATGCATATTAATCGACCTGTTTAACAGAGAAATTATAGGCTATTCAGCGGGAACAAAGAAAAACGCCGAGCTTGTATATGAAGCATTTCTCAGCAGCAGTGTTAATCTTTCCCAGATACGTATTTTTCATACTGACAGAGGATGCGAATTCAAGAATAAAATTATTGATGAGCTTATCAGTACCTTTGGCATTAAACGTTCCCTCAGCCATAAAGGTTGTCCTTATGATAATGCAGTTTCTGAAGCAACTTATAAGATTTTCAAAACTGAATTTGTCATGAATAAAAACTTTGATTCTCTTGATGAACTTTTATTACAGCTTTCTGATTATATACACTGGTTTAACTATTCTCGTATTCATGGCTCTCTTGGTTACTTAACTCCTGTTGAGTTTAAGGCTCTCTCTTTGGCTAAATAATTTTTGTACAATTTTGGGTTGACAATCCAGGTCTTTTCCTTACCACCAAGAAAGAGTGTTGTATCGCAGTTACCCACGATAGTATCCGCATTATCCTTGTAAATCGCCTTTAACTGACTTTGTGCCTGCAAGATGATTGAAGCTGAGATTCCTCGACTTCGTATCGTTGCTATGAGCTTGTCAAACTTAGGAATTTGCCCAATGTTTGCGAACTCGTCCAGAATAAAGCGAACGTGAACAGGGAGTCTGCCGCCGTATTCGTCGTCGGCTTTGTCGCACAACAAATTGAAAAGCTGAGTATACATTATAGAAACGATAAAGTTAAAAGTATCATCGGTATCCGAGATTATGACAAAAAGTGCCGTCTTTGTATCGCCTAACGTATCAAGCTGTAGCTCATCATCTTCTGTTAATTCACGCAGCTCCGCAATGTCAAAAGGTGCAAGTCTTGCACCGCAGGATATGAGGATTGATTTTGCGGTCTTTCCCGCTGCCAGTTTGTATTTCTTGTACTGCCTTACGGCAAAATGCTCAGGATTTTTCTGTTCAAGCTCCTTAAACAACAGGTCGATGGGATTTTCAAAGGTTTCGTCATCTTCTCGTGCTTCACTGGCGTTTATCATCTCAATAAGGGTATTGAGATTTTTCTCTTCCTTTGGAGCTTCGTACCAGATATATCCGATAAGAGCTGAATAATAAAGCCTTTCAGCCTTTACCCAGAAATCCTCGCCGCTTTGACTGCCTTCGCCTTTGGTGTTGGCAATAATCGTGTTTACGAGCTTTAAAATATCCTTTTCAGAACGTATATAGGCAAGTGGATTATAGTGCATTGACTTCTTAAAGTTGATAGTGTTCAGCACCTTGATTGCATATCCGCCCTCTTTCAGAGCCTTTCCGATCTCGTTCAGCACCGTTCCTTTCGGGTCTGTAACTACATAGGAGCTGTGCATTTGAAGCAGATTGGGCTTTACATAAAATCGGGTTTTACCTGAGCCAGAGCCACCGATTACAAGGATATTCTTGTTTCGTGCATACTTGGGTCCTGCCTTCGGTCTGCCGTCCATCGTCAGACGTTCCGTTTCGGTAAGAATAACGTTATCCTCGAACTTGTCAGCCATATATGGCTTAATATCTTCGGCATTACCCCAACGGGCAGAGCCGTACTCACAGCCTTTACGGTATTTTTTAGCGTCCTTGCCCTTGATATAGATAGCGAGTTTTATGATTACACCGCCAGCGATACCAATGAGAATGTCGATGGGGTTTAAGCTCGGCAAGGGATTTAGGAAAACCTCACCCAAGCCGTCCATACCGTTCATTATCTTGTCACCAAGTTCCGTTCCTGCGGCACTTGTGAACGCCTGAGATACCTTGTTGAAGGCATATCCGAGGATAACAAAGGGCAGAACCTTCATTACTTTTTGCTTATTGAATTTCATTACAGTTCTGCCTCCCGTGTCTTGTTTTTCTCTCTTGTACGCTCCTGAGCCTTTTGCTTGACCTGCTCACCGAGAGTTTTAAGCTTTGCCTTGATAGACGGCTTTTCCTTCTTTTTGAGTTCTTTTCCGAGAAAGTCCTTGAAAGCAGTGTTCATAACCTCTGCATCCTTTGCCTTGAAAAAGATGAAGTATCTCGGCGGCTTTTCTGAGCCGTCCTTTTTGAGAGAGTAGTCGATACCGTACTTACGGGCGGTCTTGTTGAAGGACTTAATGTTCTGGTCGGTAACTTCAATATTCGTG
>JAZULG010000066.1:0-3513 GCA_045603005.1 Acutalibacteraceae bacterium | reverse complement strand
CGGTTTTAATGTTTGGATTTTTAAGTTGTTGCGGAAATTCCGGCTTTACAGCCCCTTCTCATCAAAGGCTGTTGATCATTGAAAGATGCTCAACATAGAAGCATTTAACCTCGTTTGTCTTGAGAAGTCCGCCCTGAAGCGACATATGGTCACCGTCATAGACGGGCATTACGTTCCAGATTCCCTTTTCAACATTTTCTGCATCGTAGCTCTTATAGGGTGCATCTGAGGGAACAAGTGCAGAAACGGTATTTACAAGACCGTCATTTTCCTGCCAGCTTTCATCAACCACATATCCGCCCTCTGTTACACCGGTATATGAACCCATAGCCTTTGAGGAAGCAAGGAAAAGTGTTTCTACTTTGCCCTTTTTCGGATAGTAGGTACCGTCAGCCTGCTGCTCTGTTGCACTGCATGCGAATGAGAAGTAGTAGGAATCCTCAAGGGTGAGTATATCCTTATTCATTCTGAGTGCGTTGTCGATATACATATCGTAGGAAGCAAAGTCCTCTTCGCTTCTGCCGTCAGTGTTGCTTCCGTTTGCTGCTCTGATAAGATTTGTAAGAGCATACTGAATATCGTTTGTAAAACCTGTAAAGTCTATCTTATCCTCAGGCATATCATCCTTATCAACCATATAGGCGGTTGTTCCGTTATGAGGTGCGGCAAGAGTGGTGATGCTGTAAATCCAGTCGCCCTTTCCGCCTCTGAAAAAGTCGGAAAGCTCTTCATCGGGTGTAGCTGCAATTTCCTCTGCGACGCCCTTTTCCATAATACTTGCAAAAAGTCTTACGGTTGCACCGCCGAAGGAGTGTCCGAGAAGATTTATCTTATCCTCACTGCTGAAGGAATCGATAAGTGCCCTGCCGGTGAAATCGGTACCGTATCTCTCATGTCCGCATCTTTCACTGTGAGCCTTACCGTAGTCTACAACAGTACCGGTAAGCTGAGCATAAAGCTCGCAGGCTCTGTCCCATGCGCTTGATGAGGGAGAAACCGATGCTGCATAGCAATCGAAGCCCTTATCGTTGAGATACTCCATAAGGTCGCCGCCGAACATTCCCCAATAGGGCATTACCTTGTTTACCTCGTCATAGCTGCCCCAACCGGAAAGTCCGTGAACAAAAACATATTTATAGTTTGTATTCCACTCGGATGAATCCTCCTTGAGTCCGTCTCCGCTGTAGCCGAAAAGCATAGCTATTGACAAAAAGAAGCTGACAATTTTGTAAATTATGTTATTGAATATTGCTGCCATTTATTTTTCCTCCGTTCTTATGTGGAAATATAATAACACATTTTTATCCGACAATCAATATTTTTTTTACTGTCGGACAATATTTTTACAGTGCAAAAGACATTACTGATTCTCAGATAAGACAGAACAGATCATTTCGTAACCTATCAAAGCTTTTCACTTGATTTTTCCGTTATATTATTATAAAATTTAAGTATACTACTATTAAAAAGGAGCGGTATTATGCGAATATACGATATTATTTCTAAAAAGCGTGACGGGTACGAGCTGAGCGATGAAGAAATCGCTTTTTTTGTTAAAAACTACGTCAGCGGTGAAATAAAGGATTATCAGGCTTCGGCTCTTATGATGGCTATATATCTCAACGGTATGAGCGACAGAGAAACGGTCACTCTTACTCTTGAAATGGCAAAGAGCGGCGATATGCTTGATTTAAGTGCCATTGAAGGGATAAAGGTCGATAAGCACTCAACGGGCGGTGTCGGTGATAAAACTACCCTGATTGTCGCTCCCATTGTTGCCGCTCTCGGCTGTAAGGTCGCTAAAATGAGTGGCAGAGGCCTCGGTCATACGGGAGGTACGGTGGACAAGCTTGAATCAATCGACGGCTTCAATGTTGCACTTGAGCCTGACGAATTTTTAGATACTGTAAACAAAACGGGCATCTGCGTAGTAGGTCAGACGGGAAATCTTGCTCCTGCCGATAAGAAAATATACGCTCTTCGCGATGCAACTGCTACTGTAGGGTCAATCCCGCTTATTGCTTCAAGCATTATGAGCAAGAAGCTTGCCGCCGGAAGCGACTGTATCGTACTCGATGTGAAATACGGCAGCGGCGCTTTCATGAAAACACCCGAGGATGCTCTTCTGCTCTCGGAAAAGATGGTTGCTATCGGTAAGGGAGCAGGTAAAAAGGTACGTGCGGTGATTTCAGATATGGACACTCCCCTCGGTAAGAACATCGGTAATATTCTCGAGGTTAAGGAAGCGGTAGAAATTCTTAAAAGCGGTGCCGACTCAGACCTGACACAGGTGTGTATTGCCCTTGCGGCGAATATTATCGTACTTGCCTTCGGTACTCCTTATGATGAGGCTGAGAAAAAGGTGCTTGCCGTACTCAGAAACGGTGAGGCCTATAACAAATTTCTTGAAATGGTCATCTCTCAGGGCGGTGACGCTTCTCTTATCGAAAACACAGAGAAGTTCAGAAAAGCAAGGTACAGAAAGGAAATACTCTCCCCTGCTGACGGATATATTTCTTCTACCGATGCTGAAAAAATAGGCTCGGCAAGTGTGGTGCTCGGTGCAGGCAGAGCCACCAAAGATGATGCGATTGATTATACGGCGGGTATTATTCTTCACAAAAAGACCGGGGACAAGGTGCAGAAGGGCGACCTTATTGCTGAGCTTTTCACCGATGAAGAAAGCAGGCTCGTTTCTGCAGAGACTATGTTTATGAGCGGACTTACATTCAGTGAGAGGGAAACAGAAAGAGCGGAACTGATTTATAGGGTGGTTGAATAAATTAAGCGGTAGCCGAAGCTACCGCTTGTTTTATATGTCACGTTTTTTGAAGAAATGTACTGATAACAGGAAGGAGCAAACACATAACAAAGCCAATATAAGAAAAAGAATGGCAACACCTTCGTTAAATATAAAAGAAGTCTCTATGTATTCTCCAAACAGGTATTTAACTACCATCAAAAGTGCTGTGCTGAAGATTGCAAAAACAATACTGTTACTTGCTCCCTTTTTACCTCCATGCCAATAGTATAACGGAAGGGAAATTATCAGTGGCAAGGAAATAACTAAAGCATAAAAGCTGACCTGACTTCCTAAAAAGCAAAAATCCATAATGAGAAGAATACACGGAACAGAAAAAACAATTATATATTTGGCTAACACAAATTGAAACCTATCATATGGCATACACCCAAAATACTTATCGTGCTTATTTTCCGTTTCAGATGATAAGTTGACAAGCGCGATCAAATTGATAAAAAGAGCTCTAAAAGTAAGCACTTTGTTATCAGAACCAGCAAGCACACCCAAATAAGAAATAACTGTAAGAAATATTTCAAAGAATAACCAGAATTTATTGTCATACATATTTATTTCTTTTATCAACAGACCTTTCATTCAATCACCAACCTATGTAAAGTCTTTAATTTATATATCACGCTTTTTATAAAAGTAAACCGAAAGAAAATATGAACCGATATACAATACAAAAAGCAGAACAAAAAGAACGGGTA
>JAZULG010000065.1:0-2409 GCA_045603005.1 Acutalibacteraceae bacterium | reverse complement strand
CAACGATGCGGTTTTTGTTATCGGCAACGTACTCTGCGGTGAAAACGGCATAGAAATCCTGCAGGATATGATGTACAGATCAAACATCTTCCCCGTACTCGGTAAGCATGAGTATTATGCAAAGAAGCTTCTCCCCCTTATCGCAGATTGCGGCAGTATAGAAAAGGCTGCTGAAGCCGCAGGCGACGAAGATAAGAGTCTCCTTGCTGATTGGGTAAAGCTCAAATGCGAAAAAACTGTTTCCGACTTCCTCGCTCTTGACGAGGAAGGAAGAGAGGCAATTCTCGATTACCTGAGTGAATTTGCTCCCTATGAGGAAATCACCGAGGGCGGAAAAACCTTCGTTATCACTTCCTCAGGTATAAGAAGCTTCCGCGAGGATACTCCCCTTGAGGATTACACCGAGGAGGATTTCGTCTTTGCCGAAACAGACTATATGACTCCTTATTTCAGCGACAAGTACCTAGTTACGGGAAACAAGCCTACCGCTATGATTTCAAGAGAATTCACAGGTAAGGTCTACAGCAAAAAAAGACATCTCGCAATCGACTGCGGTGCTCTTTACGGCGGTAACCTCGCAGCTGTGTGTCTTAACCCGCTCAAGGTTTATTATTGTTGACTTCATCCCTTCAGTGTGATAAAATTGTAAAAAAAGAAAAAGGAGAGAAAAAATATGGCAATTTGTCCCATTTGCTCTGCCGAGTCTGCAGGAAAAAGAATTACCTTCAACGGCTTTGACGTTTATGACCTTTGCATAAAATGTGCAAGCTACAGTGTATGCCTTATCAGCCCCAACGTTGAGGTTGTTGTGAAGGAAAATGCTATCCGCTGGGCGGACAGAGAAATTCAGAATAATGCCGAAAAAATCTATCTTGCCAACTGCATAAGAAGCTGGAAGCAGTGCGCTGAGGATTTCATCAGTGCCCACTCCCCCGCTCCCGTTGTACCTGCTGCTCCCGTCACAGCCCCTGCAGAAAAGCCGGAGGTCATTGACATTGACAGCACGGAAATTGACCTTGACGCAACCATCAAGAGCTTTACCTCGGGCAACTATTCGGCAGTTATGTTTGAGCAAAGCAAAAATACAATCGACAGCAGCGTGCTCGATATGAATAAAGCAGATTTCTTCGCCCATGACCCCGTCGAAGAGCAGCCCGTCAAAGAGGAGACTGAGGCAGAGAGCGTACCTGAGACAGTAGCCTTCCGCGCTCCCGCTCCCTTCTCAGCACCCTTCTCAGCACCCGCAGACAGTACGGATGCGCCCTACGCTCCCACTGTCAGCTATGAAGAAGCTGCTGCGGAGAATATTCCTGACGCAGAGGAGGCCTCTCCCGTTTTTGAAATAAGCTTTGATGAAAAGACTCTTCCCGAAGAAGATACAGCTGCCGCGGAAGATACCATCTGCGAGGATGTAGCAGAGGAAACCGGAGAGGATATCCTTTTCCCTGAGCATATTCCGATGACCGACGAGGAAATCGATGCAGCGGCAAAAGAGTTTTATGAGGAAGCAAAGAAAAACTTCATAGACGACGGTCCTGATGTGAAGGATTATCTTCGTGAAATCGCTTCTACTCTCAAGTCAATAAACGAAAAAATGGACAGAATTGAAAAGGAAATTGCCGCGCTGAAAAAATAATTCTCAGATAATGAAATACATACTATTGATTTTTTCTGATAATAAAGTATAATATAATGCAATAAAGGAACAAAAAGTTCTTTAAATAAAAAAATGGAGGAAAATAAAATGCAAACTTCAAAAAGACGCTTGGCAAGAATAATTCTTGCTGTTCTGGTTGTCTTTGCCGTTGCTTCTACGATGTCAACCGTTGCTCTTGCAACAGGTGAGGCTCCCGAAGAAAACGCAGTTCTTATGGCTCCCGCAGAGAATACCGTAACAACAGGCGAAACCGCAACAGATGCAGAAACCACAGCAACAGACGACTGCTGCGACGCAGAGCTTCAGTTCAGCGTTGACGTTGACGGAGAAATCTCCGACTACGATCTCAACAACTACGAAGCAGACGAGGAGGCAGGCACTCTCGGCGCTATGGACTACGTTGACAGCTATGCTGACAACCTCACAAACGATGAGGGCTTCAAGGGACACATCCTTTCAGCTCTCGAAAAAATCCGCGAAAACATCAAGACCTATGCAACCTTCTGGTCACTTATTCCCCCGGTAATCGCCATTGTACTCGCTCTTATCACCAAGGAGGTTTATTCCTCACTTGCAATCGGTATTGTAGCAGGCGGCTTCATCTATGCCGGCGGCAACTTTGAGACCGCAATCAACCACGTGCTCTTTGACGGCTTCGTTGCAAGCCTCTCAGACAGCTACAATATGGGTATCATCATCTTCCTTGTGCTTTTAGGTGCTCTTGTTTCAATGATGAACAAGGCAGGCGGCTC
>JAZULG010000064.1:0-17726 GCA_045603005.1 Acutalibacteraceae bacterium | reverse complement strand
AGCATAAAACACAAAAACAGTGTTTTTGTCTGTTCTTCATCATTTTTTATATTTTAAAGGGTTCCTTCGGTCAGCTCATAACCGAAGAAACCCTTTATTTATCTTGTTTTATGCGGTCTGCACTTTTTTTACAGCCCCTTTGATTGCATTTGTTGAAAGACAGTCTTTTTCGTAAGTATAATCATAAAAAAGCTCACGGTTTTCATCGCTGTATTCCATCTGTTTGGAATAGAGCTTACTTTTTTCTATCCAGTTAGCAAGGGAAGAATCTCCCTCTGTCATATGCTTTATGTAAAGGGCAGAAACAACGGCAAGCTTCACCTTTGAAAGTATCTCTCCGTCAAACACTCCCTTGAGAAAATAGCGCCATATAAAATAACGGCAGAGGTTGAGCATATATTTTTCCTCCTGATGGGTCGGTGTAAGCATCACTTCGGAGGAAAGAGCATCGCCGAGTGCTTTATCCCAATCCGCACCGATCGACTCAAAATCGGCAAGAAGCTTCACCGCCTCTCCGAAATCACAGTGAGAAGCTTCTGTGCAGGGCAAATACTCTGCTCCCGTTTCTGCATTGTCAAGCATAAACTGCAGACGCTCTCCGTAGTCGAGCAGCCCTGCAAGCCTTTCATAAGCACCTGCGTCTCCGTCAAGAATTGCGAAAACCTCTTCGCGTGCCTTGAGAAGTACCGAAAAAAGCTCTTCGTCTACAGGCTCCTCAGCTTCGTCAACAACGGACTCGGCTATTTCTGTACTGTTATCCGTAAGTATCAGCCTCGCACCCTCCTCGCAGGAAAGACCGATTCCGCCCTCTTTGATATTGCCGTACCACTCAAAATATCTCGGATGGTCACGGCATATCTGACACAGATGCTCCTCGCCGCAGTTTATGATGATATCGCAAAGGTTCTTTTCATTTAAAAAGGGACATCTCTCGCCCTTGAGAATGAAGCTGTTTTCCTCGCTGATGTTTTCGCTTAGCCGATTACCGAAAGCTCCGCCTACGGACTTATAATACTCTGCCGTATCGGAGTCAATTTCAATCTCCCAGCCTATGCAGCAGTTATCACTGCATTTATCTGCGATACATTTAAAGGTGTTATAATAAAACGGAACACGGAAAATCATACTGTCACCTCACAAAAACTTTATATAAAATATATCCGCAGTCAAAAATTTTGTCAAGGTGAACAAAACAAAAGAGCAAAATTTATCAAGTTTTTCAAAAAAACTATTGACAATATTTTTTGATTGTGATAATATACTTGGGCAGTTGAAAAGCAATGCGCTGTTAGCTCAGCTGGATAGAGTGTCTGGCTACGGACCAGAAGGTCAGGGGTTCGAATCCCTTACAGCGCGCCACGAAAAACGAGGTTCTACGAGAGTAGGACCCTTTTTCTTTTTTGTGAAGCTTCAAAAGGGATTCGAACAAGGAGGGAGCGTAGCGGAAGAAAACAGTCCGGTGGACTGTTTTCGCCGACGAGGCAACGAGCGCAGCGAGGCGATAGCGCGGCAGCGCGGGACAAAATCCCTTACAGCGCGCCACGAAAAACGAGGTTCTACGAGAGTAGGACCCTTTTTCTTTTTTATTATTCCGTATAGTAGTTTTATTTTTCGAAACTTTATGCTATAATAAACCAAAAAATTCTTTAAGGAGAAGGTCTTATGAATACTAAAATCAAAGATTATGCTTTATTTGTATCAGGTATACTTATCTGCTTCATTCTGGCAGCTTTTTCAGTATTTTTAGAAAATCTGATTCCCGGAGGTCTGTTGGGTGCATCAATCATCTCCCTGTTTTCAGGCACTCTCATCAACAGCTTTTTCCACCCCGACTGGATTAAGCCCGCTCTTAAGTTTACCTCAAAAAGAATTCTGAAGCTTGCCATCATCCTTCTCGGAGCTTCGTTATCCGTCAATACAATTATGTCCGTAGGAAAGATGACCTTTTTTGTGATGATATTCACCTTTGCAATGTGCTTCGGTGCAGGACATTTTGTGCGTAAGATCTTCGGGCTTAACTGGAAATTAGGTAATCTGATTTCCGCAGGCACCGGCATCTGCGGCGGCTCAGCTATAGCAGCTATCTCTCCCGTAATTGATGCCGACGATAAGGATGTAGCCTTCGCTATGTCCTCAACCTTCCTTTTTGATATGCTGATGATTGCGCTTTATCCCCTTATGGGTAAGGCTCTCGGGATGTCGGATATTGCCTACGGTATATGGGCCGGCACCTCGGTAAACGACACCGCCAGCGTTGTTGCCTCCGGATACGCTTTTTCTGAAATCGCAGGCGACTTCGCAACAATGGTAAAGCTTACAAGAACCGTTGCCATTATTCCTACCGTTCTGGTCTTTGCATACATCGGTACCCGTATGAAGCAAAAAGAATTAAAAGAATCAGTTAACGGCAAAAAAGTAAATATTTTTAAGATTATCCCCTGGTTTATCGGCGGATTCCTTATGATGGCACTTTTTAACAGTGCGGGCGTTATTCCCGAAGAGGCATCAACAGTCATAAAAAGTGCAAGCAAGTTTCTGATGGTTACTGCTCTTGCGGCTATCGGACTTAACACAAGTATAACAGATTTCAAAAGAGCCGGGCTCAGACCTATGTTTTACGGAATTACCATTGACACCCTTGTAACATTAACAGCTCTTGCCGTTATATACTTTATGGGACTTATGTGATTTTTGCGGTTTTATTTTTCTGAATGTTGATAAATCCGTTTCACTGTGGTATTATAAATTCAAACAAAAAAACTCACGGAGGTAGAAATATGAACATATGGCATGATATTAACCCTCAGAGAATCGGAACCGAGCACTTCGACGCGATTATCGAAATCAGCAAAAGCAGTAAAATGAAATATGAGCTTGACAAGCAGACAGGTATGCTGCGTCTCGACAGAGTTCTTCACACCTCAACTCACTACCCTGCAAATTACGGCTTTATCCCCCGCACCTATGCTCTTGATAATGACCCGCTTGACGTTCTTGTTCTCTGCTCTGAAAAGATTGAGCCAATGGCTCTGGTTGAGTGCTATCCCATCGGCGTTATTTCTATGCTCGACAACAATGACCCTGACGATAAAATTATAGCTATACACACGGGCGACCCGACTTATAACGGCTACACTGATATAAATCAGCTCCCCAAGCATATTTTTGAAGAAATGATTCACTTCTTTGCTGTTTACAAAATGCTCGAAAACAAGAGCACCGTCATTGATGAAGCAAAAGGCCCCGAGGAGGCAAGAAAAATCATTCAGGATTCAATCGACAGATATAACGAAATTTTTGAAAACAAATAAAAAAAGGACTCAGATGAGTCCTTTTTCTTATTTAAACTATAGGCTCAAAATCGCTTGCAGGGTGCTTACACAAGGGACAGATAAAGTCCTCGGGAAGCTCGTCACCCTCATAAACATAGCCGCAGATTTTGCAGACATAGCCCTTTTTCTTCTGAGGCTGAGGCTTGGGCTTGACGTTATCCTGATAATAGGTATAGGTCATCGTTCTTTCTTCGCTGAGCTCATCCATCTGTGTTACAAAACAGATGAAAAGCGTGTGGGTATCAAGGTCTACCGTACTTTCAACCCAAAGGGACATATATGCATTCACGTTATCCTTCAATACTGCAAGACCGTTGTTACTTCTTTCAAAGGCTACACCGTCAAACTTTTCTGCATCCTTTCCGCTTCTGAAGCCGAAATTCTGAAAAAGGCTGAAGGGTGCGCTTTCCGCAATACAGTTGATGTTGAGCTTGTTTGTTTTTATAACCGTGTCGTGTGAGTAGTTCTGCTTGTTTATTGCAACCGCAACCTTGTTCGGTGCGTTTGTAATCTGCATAACAGCATTTACAATACAACCGTTATCTCTTTCTCCGTCATTGGTTGTAAGCACATAAAGCCCGTAGCCTATTTTAAAAAGAGCCGCATTTTCATTTTTACTCATAATATTTCCTGCCTTTCTTAATCAAAAAAATCTGTTGTAAAATCAAGACCGAAGAGAGACGTTATGCTTTTAAGTCCCTCCTTTATCTCTTCACGAGAAAAATCTGCTTTTTCGAGCTCCTCATCGGAAAGCAAATTCAATCTAGAATAAAAGTCCAGAGCAACGGCAAGATGATACTTGTCCGAGGTGTCCGCACTGTCGAACAGATGATTTTCAGCCTTGCATATTTCGCCCTCACGCAGCATATACAAAAGCTCCTTATACAGTACGTCAGCGCCCGAGGCGTTTTTTTCAATTATCTCACTGAATTCATCAGTTTCCTTTTTGAATACGGTTTTGGCTATAAAGCGTACAAGCATATGTATCTGCTTCATAAGCCAGTCCTGCTCGTAAAACATAGTTTTTCCCCCGATAGCCTTACACTTCTGAAAAACGGTACGGTGCCCCGTACCGTTTTTTCAGTTAAGTTGCGTCGCAAAGCAACCGCTTCTCTCTGCCTTATTTCTGTAAAGGTCTTGTAAAAACGTTGTTGCCCACGGTGAGCTTATCAACCTCAAGAGTATAGCTCCACGAAGCTGAGGTACCGTCCTCAAAGGTAAGCTCAAGAGCAGAAGAGCTGTCGGTATATGTAAAGCTCTTGGTTGTCTCTCTTGCGTCCTTCACTGTTGTGTATACGCCCGTGCCGTCTTCGTTTATTACAAGGATTGCCTTGGGTGATGTTGCACCCTCACTGTAAAGATGCCATGTGCCTGAAATTGTCTTTTCGCCCTGACCCTCTTTATCGCCTGCTCCACCGCACGCTGCAAAGACAAAAAGCATACAAAGGGCAAGAAAAACTGCTACCGTTTTTTTCATAATACATACCTCCTTTTAATGATTACATTTTAGCATTACACGGATTTTATGTCAAGAAAAATATCCCCGAAAAATCGGGGATATCATATTATCAATTAAATTATGCCTTGTCTGCACAGCCGAGAACTGTTTCGATCTTGTGTGAAACAACGCCCTCAATAGCATCTCTTGCAGGTGTAAGGTACTGTCTGGGGTCAAAGTGCTTGGGATTCTCAGTGAAGTGCTTACGAACTGCAGCTGTCATTGCGATACGGATATCGGAGTCAACGTTGATCTTGCAGACTGCCATTGATGCAGCCTCACGAAGCATTTCCTCGGGGATACCGATAGCGTCGGGCATCTCACCGCCGTATGCGTTGATTGTCTTAACGTCTTCCTGATTAACTGATGAAGCACCGTGAAGAACGATGGGGAAGCCGGGAAGCTTTTCTTCAACAGCCTTGAGGATATCGAAACGAAGCTGAGGCTTCTGACCGGGCTTGAACTTGTATGCGCCGTGGCTTGTGCCGATAGCGATAGCAAGTGAGTCAACACCTGTTCTTGTAACGAAATCGTAAACCTGATCGGGATCTGTGAAGTTTGCGTCCTCTTCGCTTACGTTAACGTCATCCTCGATACCTGCGAGCTGACCGAGCTCACCTTCAACAACAACGCCGTGTGCGTGTGCGTAATCAACAACCTTCTTTGTAAGAGCAACGTTTTCCTCGTAATCAAGGTGTGAGCCGTCAATCATAACTGATGTGAAGCCGCCGTCGATGCAGGACTTACATGTTTCAAAGTCGGGGCCATGGTCAAGATGAAGTGCGATGGGAAGACCTGTTTCTTCAGCAGCAGCCTTAACCATTGCAACAAGGTAGCCGTGTGAAGCGTACTTTCTTGCGCCTGCGGAAACCTGAAGAATAACGGGAGCATTGTGCTTCTTTGCAGCTCTTGTGATACCCTGGATGATTTCCATGTTGTTAACGTTGAATGCACCGATAGCGTAGCCGCCCTTATATGCATCTTCAAACATTTTCTTTGTTGTTACTAATGCCATGATAAAAACTCCTTTATTTTTTTATGTTTTATTTTCCACAGAAAAGTATAACCTAATTGTATTTCCTTGTCAAGTAAATAACTATTTATAAAATGTATATCACTATCCGTATTGTGATATATTACTCTCACTGTACGTTAGGGGTGTAGGTCACATAGAAGCAGTGAGATCTGATTCTGCCCTCGAGAATGCTGATTCTGAAATAGTTACCGCTGACAACGTTTCCGCCCACACGCATCGAGGATACGTATCCGACCTGATCGCCGAGAGCGCCGTCGTGGGATATAACGCTTAACCATGTTGCGGGGTCGCCCGTAAGAGTGATCTTTGTTCCGTCGGGAAGTGTTTTTCCTTCAACAATCTTTTTGAATTCCTCACTTGAGATAGAGAAGGAGCTTCTGTAATCCTCGCCTAAAAGAGTGTCGCCGTAGCTTGTTCTTGCGCCGCTGAGATATTCAACGTTTCTCTGCTGCCATGCATTATAGAAGGAGGTTGTTTTTCCTGCACTGATTGCGTGGAAGGGAGTGAGAGCACAAGCACCGTTACCGTCTACTATGTAGGGAGAAATTTCCATCATTTCATCAACAACGGCATAAACGGCTGTTGAGGGAGTCTTGCCGCTTCCGAGAATTGCACAGTCGCCGCTGTCAAGCTTGAAGAGCTTATACTTTGCGTAGGTATAAATCGCAACGTACTGAGCCTTGAGTGCCTCGGCGTGGAAGGAATATCCCATTTCTGCCTCAAGGACGCTTGCAAGGAATTCTCTTGTTGTGTAGTCGGTACCGTTATAGGAAATTCTGTCGGGAAGAATATCACCCGTAAGAATCTTTGCGGTGTCACAGTAATAATAGTGAGCGAGAATCTCTGACCAGCTCCAGCCCTGCTGAGCAAGATAGTTTGCTCCGTGCTGACTTAAGCCTACGCCGTGTCCGTAGCCGAAAACATCAAAGGTAAAGGTACCGCTTGTTGATGATACGGAGGGCTGTGAGGAGGGCATCGTAATATTCTGAGTTGAAGGCTCCGTTGCATTGGGATTGATTACTATCTGGTTCGGGTCTGTTGTGGTGACGGTATCGGCTGTTGTGCTTTCACCGTAGGGGGGTGCAACCGCCGGATTACCCGTACCGTCACTGTCTTCTCCGCCGAGAACAAGGAAGACCAGAATGATAGGAATTATAATAGCGGCAGCAATGATGATTCCGCCGAAAACGAGCATCTTCTTTGATACATTTGCGAAAAGTCCTGTGGGCTTTTCCTCTTCCTCAGGCTCGTCGATACCGTCAAAAATACCGACCTTTGCACTGCGCTGAGCCTTGATGGCGGCAATTCTGTCATTTACAAGACCGCCGAGTATTGTTATGGCATGAGGAAGAATAGCTGCAAGATCTTCGGCATTTGAGGTGTTTATCTTTTTAGCCTTTGCCGAGCCCTTATCTACAAGAGCCGCATAGGCAAAGTATACAGTCTGACCGTTTTCGTTGACCGTTGAATAAACCTCTGAAATCGCCGCACCGAAATCTGCACCCGCACTGGTCATAGCTTCCTTTGCGTGGCGGATTATTCTCAGTGACTCACTGTCGGCGGTAGCTGTTTCATCCTGACGTGAATCGGTAACCTCAACAAAGCGCAGAGAATCGTTAAAGCCCTCCACCTTATCGTAGTAGTTGTATATCCACATAGCCGCTTCACTGGTGGAAAGAGCCATAGTTGAGGATGAGCCTCTGAGTGACGACACAATGCCGGAAACGGCAGGATAAAGGTCAAAGTCAGGCATAACCACTGTCTTGCCCTTGCTGTCCTGTCCTCCCACCTCGGGAAGAATGTCATCCTTGAACATATTTACAATTCTGTCTATGCGCATAAAATCAAGAGGCAGGCAGGTTACCTTACCGAGAAGTGCGTTGCTTGTAAAGCCGCTGTAAAGACCGTCACGGCTGATGTGGCATACGCTTGAATGAGCAACGAGAGTGTGACCGGTTATATCTATCTCGGAGATATCGTCACCTGCATTTTTCTCGATTACCTGCTGAATTTCCTCAGAGGCATACTCTTCAAGAATAAGTCTTGAGATAATATTTCTCTTGAATTCGTTATAATCGCTGTTTTCCGCCGCAACTATTATATGCTCACCCTGTTCAAGAGCAACAATAGTTTCAAAATAAAGCTCATCATAGCTGTCAAATTCCTTTATCTGACTCTGATTGAGACCGTACTTTTCAAGTGCGAGACAGATTTTGAAAACAGCATCCGAAGAGAAATCTGAAAGATTTTTTAATGTATATAATTTAATCATTTCGTCCTCCCGAGAGATTGAATTTACTTTTTATCCGACTTCCCATCTGTTGGCATCCTTATAGGGATTATCCTGCTTCTTCTTATCGTAATAAGCCTGCGGATATCTGGGATTTGAATTTACGGTTGCTTTTGATATATCCACTTCAGGAATCTCACCGTTTCTTACCATTCTTGCAACAACCACAAATCTTGCATTTTCAAACTCGTGGGAGCAGGTTGAAAGGGTAAGTATCTTATCTGTGGGGAGCACGTCAACGCCCGTATCGTAAAGGGACCTTGCTTCAAGCTCGCTGAGATATGCGGCAAATCTGTCCTCTGTGGAAAGATCGGTGAAATAGTATCTGAAAACGTATCCGTTATCGTCTGAGGGCTCGGCGTTTGTAACAAAGGCAGCGATAACCTTCCACTGATAATCGTGATACATCGTGTCGAAGGTTATTACCGGAGCACTCTTGAAGCCGTCAATGGTTTTGTATTCGTCAAGAACGCCGAAAACAGAGCCGTCATTCATATGATGACCGAATATAACCGTGTTTGTGTCAAGACCGTATTTTTCCTCGCTGATGGTATTCAGGTGGGTAACAAAGGGCGTTCCGTACTTGGTGTCTCTCTTATGGAAGTCCTTTTTAAGATAGTAGTCGTCATTGCTTGTCTGCACAATGGGAAGGCTGAGTCCTATTCCGTCAGCCTTGAGGAAGCCTACAAAATCGTTGTTTTCAGCATAAAGCTTCGCATATTCAAGCTGAAGATTCTCAGGGAAGGTAACATTGGGATACTTCTTTCTGAGCTCCTCCCACTTTTTATTGATTGCCGCCTGCTTTTCCTCCTCGGTAAGCTCGTGAACAGTACCGTCAGGCTCAGTAACATCGGCGAAATTTTCCTGCTGATATTCGGAATAGATATCCTCCACATCAATAACAAGGTCATTTGTCTCCTCGTTGAGCTGTGCATTCATCTGTGAAAGTCTGTATTCGTTATAAAGGAAGGCGCCGCTTACGGCAATGGCAATAAGAGAAATGCAGAGCACCGTACGTCTTATAAGCTCTTTTTTCTTTTTCTTCTTGCTTTTCTTTTTAGCCTTGGGCTTCTTTTCGGTCTTTATTTCCTCCTCTTCCTCATCGTCAAAGAGGAGAGCTGCAGGAGAGCTGATTTCCTCCTCACAGTCCTCAATCTCGAGAGTTGAGCTTGTATCTGCGGGATTTTTATAAGCCTTCGCCTTTGACTGATACTTATGGGACATTGCATTGAGCTCAAACATACTCATTTCCATATCATCCACACTGAAGCCTCTGCCCGAAGCGGCAACAGGCGTAACAGTTTTCGGCTGACAGTCGGAAACAACAAGGTTTACCCTGGAGTCTCCCGGAAAGCTGTGATTAAGGGGAGCGGTATGCACTGACTCCTCAGGCTTATCAAAATCGGGGCTCTGGAAAATTACTCTTGTTCCCGTCTCGTTGGCAGCTGTAGTCTGAGGCGCAGGCTGAGGTACGGGCTGTGCAGGAGTCTGCGCAGGCATCTGACCTGACGGAGAAGCCTGCATCTGCTGAGGCATCACACCGTAGGGAGCAGGATAAACATAGCCGCCCGGATACTGCATATATTGAACCGGATATCCCTGAGGATAGCCGTAAAGCACCGGCTGACCTGTGTACTGCGGCTGAGGTGTTGCCGTCGGCTGAACGGGAGCTGCCTGCGGCTGCTGCGCCTTTACCTCGGGTCTCAGTGTTGCCGCAGGTCTGTAGGGCTTTCCTTCTGCTTTTTCCTCGGCGAGATTCTTTTTATATTCATCGCTCATGCTGGAAACATCAACAAATTCCTTTTCCGCCTGAGCTCTCTCAAGCTTTTCTCTTTCCTCGCGGTAGTCACCGTCTTCATAAATTATTCTCATAGTTACCTTTTTCCTCAATAAGCTTCAATAAAATCATCAAGTCTCATACCCTCTGACCTTTTATCAGGATATGCCGCCGCACAAAGTCTAAGCTCGTTTATGGCGTTTGATGCGCTTACGTATCTGTTGTATTCTCTGTCCGTTCTTCCGGTAATGAGTTTTTTAACCCAAACTTCCTCTCCGTCGGTAACGGCTATATAAATTGTTCCTATTTCGTCGGTACAGCCTTCAAACCACGGCCCCGCATAGCCTGTTACGGAAACGCCGAAATCTGCTCCCGACATTTCCCTTATACCCTTTGCCATTTCAGCGGCAACAACCCCGCTTACGGCGGTATATTTATCGAGATGCTCTTTTTTTACGCCGAGCACTTTGTTTTTTATATCGTTTGAATAGGAAACCACACTGCAGTGGATAACCTGCGAAGCACCTGACACGTCGGTTATTCTCTTTGAGCAAAGACCTCCTGTGCAGGATTCTGCAAAGGCTACGGTAAGCTCCTTTTCTTTAAGAAGCTTTACTGTTGCTTCTTCTATGCTTTCAACGTCAACCCCGTAAATATACTCCCCGAGAAGCTCTTTTATTTCCCGGAGTACGGGAGCAATCAGCTTTTTTGCCTCCTGCTCACCCTGCGCCTTTGCAGTGATTCTCAGAAGAGCCTCTCCGCTTTTTGCATAAGGAGCAACGGAGGGATTGGCACTGTCAAGAAGGTGGCTGACCCTTTCACTCATAGCACTCTCACCTATACCGAAGGTGCGCACGTTGCAGGAAAGAATCGTATGCTCGGAAAACCGTCTCAGAAAGGGCACTACACTTTCCTCAAACATAGGCTTCATTTCAAAGGGCGGGCCGGGAAGTATAACCGCAATCCTGCCGTCCTTTTCGATTATGGAGCCGGGTGCCGTACCGTTGTTATTCTGAAGCACTGTGCTACCCTCGGGGATGAGCGCCTGCTTAAGATTGCTCTCGGGCATTTCGAGTCCCTTTTTTTCAAAGTAGCCTCTTATTTTTTCGGCAATAGCCTCATCTGTGTATAAATCCAATCCGAAATATTCGGCACAGACCTCTTTGGTAAGGTCATCGGGTGTAGGGCCGAGACCGCCGGTAAGAATAACAAGCTCATTTTCTCTGAAGGCTTCATCTAACGCTCTGAGAAGTCGTCCTCTGTTGTCCCCTACCGTTGACTGATGAAGAACGGCAATACCGAGGCAGGCAAGTCTTTTTGAAAGGTACTGCGAATTTGTGTTGACTATATCGCCAAGCAATATTTCAGTACCTACGCTTATAAGCTCACACCTCACAGCAACACCTCCGTTTCATCTCAGAACTTTATTTTACCACTTTTTTTAGTCGAAATTTAAATATAACTGATAACAAACAGTGAATTGAATGTAAATCAATCAACAAACATAAATCTTGTTCCCTCAACAGCTCTGTCTATCATCTCGCTGAAGTCAACGGCACCCTCAGCCTTTTCGATAAGCTCAAGAGTGGGTCTTGTTCTCGGATGCTTGGGTGTAAACACCGTGCAGCAATCCTCATAGGGAAGAATAGATGTTTCAAATGTGCCGATTTTTCTTGAAATTGTGATAATTTCGTCCTTGTCCATACCGATAAGAGGGCGGAAAACGGGCATATCGGAAACTGCATCGGTGCAGGCTATTGCGCCGAGTGTCTGGGATGCTACCTGACCGAGGCTTTCACCCGTCACAAGAGCGCCGCAGCCGTCACGCTGAGCAATACGGATTGCAATTTTCATCATAAGTCTTCTCATTATAACGGTAAAAAGCTCTTCGGGGCATTTTTCCTTTATTGTTTCCTGAATTTCAGTGAAGTTGACAACCGCAAAGTTTACTCTGCCGCTGTATTTTGCCACAATTGAAACAAGGTCGTGTACCTTCATTTCGGCACGCTTGCTTGTGTAAGGAGGTGCCGCAAAGTGTATGGCATTGAGCTGAAGACCTCTTTTTGCCATCATCCAGCCCGCAACGGGAGAGTCGATACCGCCCGAAACGAGAAGTGCCACTCTTCCTGCTGAGCCGACAGGCATTCCGCCTGCGCCCTTTATCTGATTACCGTGGATGAATACATTTTTATCTCTTACCTCGACAGTTACAATAATATCGGGATTATGTACGTCAACGCTGAGAGTGCTGATGTTACGAAGGAGATGTGCGCCCACCTCTCGGCAAAGCTCGGGAGAAGTCATAGGGAATTTCTTATCGCTTCTTTTTGCATTGACCTTGAAGGTCTTTACCCCGCGAAGCTCATCACCGAGGTATTCAAGAGCAACATCCTTTATGCTGTCAAAATCCTTTTCGGCAATAGCGGCTCTTGAAAAGGCGGCAATACCGAAAACCTTTTTAAGCGTTTCTACTGCTTCCTCAAAATCTATATCCTCATCCGTAGGCTCGGCAATAATTGTCGACTGTGATTTTGTAAACTGAAACTTTCCCACCGAGGCAAGAAGGCGGCGCTTTATGTTTTTAACAAGCATATCCTCAAAGGTGGAACGGTTGAGCCCCTTAAGAGCAAGCTCACCGTTTTTTATAAGCAAAACTTCTTTCATGTTATACACCTTACTTTTTCATAATAACCTTAAAGGCTTTTCTTATACCCTCAATAAAATAATCAAGCTCTTCCTCCGTTGTAAACCTTGAAAGGCTCACTCTCAGGGAGGAATCCACAGCATCATCATTGAGCCCCATAGCCGTAAGCACGTGGCTTTTATGTCCCTTTGCGCAGGCTGAGCCCGAGGAAACGTAAATTTCCATATCCGAAAGCAGATTCAGTACCGTTTCAGAGCGAAGCCCCTTAAGAGAGAGATTGACAATATAGGGCAGAGCGTCCTCGGGGCTGTTTATACTGACCCCCTCAACGGTACGGAGCTTTTCAATGAAGCCGTCTCTGAGAGTTGTCATTTTCTGAAGGCTTTTTTCCACCTTAAGCTCACTCACCGCACCCGAAAAGCCTGCTATTGCCGGCATAGGCTCGGTACCGGGGCGGATATCATCCTCCTGACCGCCGCCGACTGCAACGGGTCTTAATTTAGTACCCTTTTTTATAAACAGAGCGCCGACGCCTTTAGGTCCGTGTATCTTATGCGAGCTTACCGTCATAAGGTCAATTCCCATCCTTTTAGGATTAAGGGGGAGCTTGCCGAAGGCCTGAACCGCATCAACGTGGATAACCGCAGGAGAATTCTTCCTTTTTACGATACTGCTGAGCATTTCAACGGGCTGAATTGTGCCTACCTCATTGTTGACCGCCATAACACTTATCAGAATTGTCTTTCCGTCAACGGCATTTTCGAGGGCGTTCATATCAAGGTGTCCCGTTTCATCAGTGCCGATGTATATAACCTCAAAGCCCTCCTCTTCGAGACGCTTAAAGGCATTCAGCACACTCGGATGCTCAATTTTTGTTGTGATAACCCTGTTACCCTTTCTTCTGTTTGCGTAAGCAGTGCCGAAAATTGCAAGGTTATTTCCCTCGGTACCGCCGGAGGTGAAAACGACCTCGTCAGCATCGCATTTAAGAGCCTTGCTGACTGTGCTGCGGCACTGTCTGAGAAGCATATGGGCATCGATACCCGCCTGATGAAGCGACGAGGGGTTGCCCCAACAGTTTTCTATTGCATTTATCATTTCCTTCTTAGCGTTTTCACACAAAAAGGTGGTTGCGCTGTTGTCAAGATAAGCCGTCAAAGGGCACACCTCCTCATTTTATTACATAATCGCATATTATTATACTATAAATAAAAAAAATATGCAACGATATGTAAAAAAAAATAAGGCATATTTTTACCTTCTTTTCACAAACTAATTTTAGTAAAATTGCACTTATTTTAAACCATAGGAGGATTTTTATATTATGAAGCCCTTTTCAAAACGAGCCTATATACGGCTTGTCGCTTTTTTCGCCTTTCTCTCGGTCACCCTTTCCGTTTATTCCGTCGGAGTTACAATAAAAGCAAAGAAGCTCAGCATAGCCGAGGAAGCACGCAATCAGAGGACGATAAACGAGCTTTGCGAAAGCATCGACAGCATCACTGCAGACCTGCAGAAATGTCTCTATGCATCCTCGGGAGATATGCTCCGTGAGCAGGGAACCCGACTTTGCCGCGAGGCGACAGCGGCAAAGGAAAGTCTCGGTCAGCTTGCAAATGAAACTGCCGATACCGAAGAAATATACCGCTTTCTTTCTCAGGTAGGAAACTATGTTATTGCCCTGAGCGGAAGCAATAATGTATCCGAAAAGGACGCGGAAAGCCTTCGTGCACTCTGCGACTACTCCGCTTCCCTCAATAATGAGCTTACCAACCTGCTCTCGGACTACTCTGACGGCACAGTCTCCTTCTCTGTGAAAAGGGATACACTTACACCGAAAAATGTGACCCTGCCCGACGATTTTTACAAACGTATGAAGGATACCGCCCAGACCGTCACCGACTATCCCACTCTGCTTTATGACGGACCCTTTTCCGACTCGGTCAGCAAGGGTGATTACTCACTGCTGAAAAATAAAAATCAGATAACCCGTGATGAAGCTAAGCAAAAGGTAGCAAAAATTACGGGACTTTCCCCCGCCGCCTTCCGAGAGGAGGAGGACATCGACGGTGACATCGGGCTTTACTGCTTTTCATCGAAGGATATCTATATAACCGTCACAAAAAAGGGCGGATTGGTCCATTCCTTTATACAGGACTCAGCAGCAGGTGAAGCAACAATCACACCCGAGGAGGCAGTAAACCGAGGACTCATATATCTCAGAAGGCTCGGCTACAAAAATATGAAAGAGAGCTACTACTCCGTTTATGACGGAATCTGCACTATAAACTATGCCTATGTGCAAAACGGAGTTATCTGCTACTCCGACCTTATCAAGGTCAGTATTTCACTTGACAAGGGTGAGCCCGTTGCCCTCGATACCTCAGCATGGCTTTCAAATCACAGAGTAAGAAGCTTACGTAAAGAGCAAGTCTCCATCGAAGAAGCCCGGGACTCTCTTGCAGAGTGTCTTACCGTACTTTCCGAGGGTAAGGCTCTTATTCCCACCGACTCAGGCAAGGAGGTTCTGTGCTACGAGTTTCACTGCAAGGACAGTCTTTCCGACAGCGAGGTTCTCGTTTACGTTGACTGCCTCACGGGCAAGGAGCAGGATATTATGCTGCTGCTTTACGAGGACGACGGAGTTATGACAAAATAATGCCGACAAAAAGAGCTGCTGTACACAAAGGTACGGCAGCTCTGTATTATTATTTGATGATAGATATATCTTTTCCTTCCAGAAGTCTTTCAATTATCATTTTGGGAATAACAAGCAGCTTCCTGAAAAATTCAAACAGCTTCTGTAAAAGTGTCGGCTCTGCACCGTCTTCCTCCTGCACAACGATAGGCTCGAGCATCTGAGGATCATCGTCACGCACCTTAAGGAACTGAGGTCTGTTGGGGTCGGTGAAGACGTTGGTATCGTACATAGTGATTTCTCTGATAAAAGCGTTGTAGTCAGAAATTTTCTTGCTGTGACCGAGACCCTTTATGAACCATGTTCTGAAGGGGAACAGGCAGGTCGAAGCATCAATATTCCATTCGGGACACATAAAGTTGTATTCGGTATATTTCTGCTGAACATAATCCTCGGGAAGCGTCTCACCGTAATTTGCGCAGGTAGCACCGTAGGATGAAACAGTGGTAGTTACAAGACCGTCATCCATAGCTGTCTCGCCTGAGGTAAGAGGTACTGCAGGTACGCCGAACTTACATACAATTGCCATATTGAGACCTTCGTTGTTTTTCTCAGCGTCAAGATAAATCTGTGCTGCATTGTTTGCAACATTGTAGTGATAATATTCCATCTTTGCTATGGTCTTGGCATAGGGATGGTCGGGATCCTTGTAGTTTTCACCGTAAAGGAACTCCATAGCAGAAGCAAAGTATGCATCGGGGATACAAACACAAAGAGTGGGAAGAGTAGCAAGCAAATCGCGGGCAACGTCAACAACGCCCTCATAAACAGCCTTTTCAAGCACAGGTACCGCTAACGCCTTAAGTAAAACGTCAAGAACACCCGCTTCTTCAAGAACATAGAAGAAATTGCTCAGAGTCTCTTCCTCTGAAAGAGTGGTTATAAAATCGCATAAGCCTCTTGCGCTTACGTCAAAATTGCCGCTTAAAAGCTGACCGAGAAACTCCATACCGCCGACAGAGGGTGCGCAAAGAAGAATTGTATCAATCTTGTGGAGATTTTCGGGATATTCATACATATAAGCGGTTACGATATTCGCACCGAAGCTTGAGCCGATAAGCTCAATTTTTTCTGCACCTGTTTCTGCAAAGAGCTGATCAATGGCTATCTGAAGCTGATGAGCCGAAACCACGGGCGACTCTCTGCAGTCATAATAAAACTCATAGATGCCGTCTCTCTTTTTTCTGAGACCCGGCTCCTCGTTGACAACGCCCTCCATATTTTCGCCGTCGGGACTGAAGGCGAGCATACCGAAGGTTTCAACGCAGTAATCATAAATAACTGAGCGAAGAATGTTGGGCTCCTGATTTCTTACGGCATCGAAGATGTATTCATCGATTTTTTCCAAATTCGACATCAGTCTGTCCGTGTCAAAGGGATAGAAAAGAGACTTCTGTTCGGGATCGTCCTCATAGTAGATTTTTACACTGCTCGCGCCGAAGCCTTTAACAGTAAGCTCGGGATAGATTTCTTCCTTCTGAGCCTCAGCAGCAAGAGCAACAGGCATTACCGACAAAAGCATCAGGCAGGCAAGAAAAAGAGATATTGCTTTTTTTAGTGTACTTCTCATTGTTTTACCTCCATATAAAATTTAATTTACTTATAAAGAACATTTTACTAACCCATTGTGACAAAGTTGTTGTGTAATTGTTAAATGCTGTTCATTTATTTGTGCTTTTACATACTTTTTACCGTTAACCGACAAAAAAGCTGAGCTCCCCGGCTTTTTCAGGGGATATTTTTTTGAAAAAAATAAAAATCACAAACGAGCAAATGCTATGAAAAACGAAGAAAAACGAAGAAAATGAGAGCAAGTGAAATGTAAATCAAAAAATTATAAAAAAGGTGTTGACATTGGTCCTCTCTTGTGATAATATATCAAGGCAATTTGACAAAATAAAATTATTCGGAGGTAAAGGATATGTCAACTTATATGCCCAAAGCAGCAGACATCACACGTAAGTGGTATGTAATCGACGCTGAAGGAAAGCATCTCGGACATGTAGCAGCTAAAGCAGCTGAGCTTCTCAGAGGTAAGCACAAGGCTACATTCGCTCCCCACGCAGACTGCGGTGACCACGTAATCGTTATCAATGCTGATAAGATCGTTCTCACAGGCAAGAAGCTCGATCAGAAAATGTATTATCATCACACAGGTTACATCGGTAACATGAAGAAGGTTAAGTATTCAACTCTTCTCAAGGAGAAGCCCGAGTTCGTTATGACAAAGGCTATCAAAGGTATGGTACCCGACACCGTTATCGGCCGTAACGCTATGACAAGACTTCGCGTATATGCAGGTGCTGAACACGCACACGCAGCTCAGAAGCCCGAAGTTGTAGAATTCTAAGAAAGGGAGGAAAAGTAAATGTACGAAACAACACCGTTCTTCTACGGCACAGGCCGCAGAAAGAAGTCAATCGCAAGAGTACGTGTATATGCAGGTACAGG
>JAZULG010000063.1:0-6537 GCA_045603005.1 Acutalibacteraceae bacterium | reverse complement strand
GTCTGTGGTTATCCTTGGCATTGTCGAGGAAGTGGTAGTGGTTGAGAGCCCAGAGAGGGTCAAGTCCGGGTACGTTTGTGTGAGTACCCTGCTGCCAGTCGATCCACCAGAAGTCAACGCCCTGCTTTTCAAAGGGATGGTGAAGGATATCGAAGTAGTTTTCGATGAACTTTTTATCTGTGATGTCAAATTTTACGGGCTTCTTGTCGGCAGGGTTCTGCCCCATAGCCTTGCACATATCCTCATACTGATTTTCAAACCAGCGTACGCCCATAGATGGGTGGATGTTGAAGGTTGTATGATAGCCGTCATCCTTAAGCTTTTTGAGGAAGCCTTCGGGGTCGGGGAAAAGGTCGGTGTTGAAGCTGTAGCCTGTCCAGCCCGTTGACCATACGTCATAAACGTATTCCATAAAGTTTTTATGGGGCATAACCTTATGGCTGTCCTTGCCGAATTTTTCCTTGATATTAACCCAATGCCAATCCATATCAACGGTAGCAACGGTGATGGGGACCTCTTCCTCCTTGAATTTATCCATAAGGGTGAGGTATTCCTCCTGAGTGTATGCCTTGTAGCGGCTCCACCAGTTTGAAAGAGCATAACGGGGGATAAGGGGTACCTTACCGGTGAGCTTATAAAGGTCGGTTGTAGCACCAATATAGTTGTAGCCGTAGGCAAAGTAGTAGATATCACTTTCCTTGTTGTCACGGGGAAGGATTGTACCGTCCTTTTTCATTACGAGAGTATCGCTGTCATCAAGAAGTGCAACACCGTTTCTTGAGCATACGCCGTCGGTGAGGGTGATGATACCTGCTGTGATGTCAAGAGTACGGCAGGTGCCCTTAAGGTTGCCGCTCTTGTAATCGGTTACCTCTCTGCCGTCGCGCAGCCTGATGCGAAGCATTTTGTGGTTCTTGAGTGAATAAAGGTAGTTTGCCTTTGTTGTCTTGATTTCAATTTCGTCGCCTGACTCCTTGATTTCGTACCTTGCCGCATCAAAATCACGGAACCATACACTCTGTGTAGCCTCGTCACAGAAAAGTCCCTTTTTCTGCACCTCTACACGAAGAAGGCAGGGGGTAATAACGGTGAATCTTACGTCGCCCTTTACGAAGGACTGACCCTCAGCTGCAACGGGTGAGGCGTCAATAGCGAATCTTTTTGCAAAGTTATCCATAGTAGTCTCCTTTTATTTTATTCTGCGGCGATGATTTCGCCGGGCTTGTCTACTGTCAGGCGGTATTTCTTGCCGTAATCCATACCTACCGAGAGAAGGACACTTCTTTCGTTGCAGTTATAGACCGCACTCCAAAGAGTGATAACGGGATGCTTCAGAAGCTTATGCTTGTAGTCGAGTACGCACTCGGAAAGAAGCTTCATAGCACCGTCCTCGGTGATAGCGCCGTCATTTTTCTTCAGCGTCTTTTTTATGTGGCAGTAGCGGTCATAGCCTCTGCCGTCGTGATTGTCGCCGCCTTCGGTGAGGAAGTAGTTTGTAAGGGCGAGATTCTCGTCCTTTTTCTCCTGCCTTATGACGTGCATTCTGTTGTTCACATATTCGATAATTGCGCTATTACCCTCGGCATCGGCAAGCTGATAGTGATAGTTGATGAAAAGGGAATCGTGCATATCGTACTGTGAGAAGAGCTCAATAGCCTCGTCAACGGTTGCACACCTGTCAAGTGCTGCGCGGATTGCAACAGTGGTAATGATAGACTTTTTGCCCGTTTCCTGCTTTGTTGCCTTTGACTTTATTTCAAGCACTGCAATGCTGAAGCCTTTTTCGTTGATGCCGTCCATAGCCATATAGGGAGCACCCATAACTCTCATATGCTTCTTTGAGTTTTTGAGGGTCAGATGCTCTGTGCCGTGAAGGAAAAAGGTTGTGTCGATGATTGAAACACTTTTATAGCCCTTTTCGGGTGCAGTCCAGCAGACGGTGCAGGGAGCCTTTTTATAGTCGAAGTTTCTGCCGAAAATATACTGTCCGTCGGGTGTTTTCGCATTGAAGGTTGAGCAGGCAAAGCCGCCGTGGGCGGGGTTGGGCATAATTGCAGTGCGTACCTTCTTCTGAAGGAAAAGCACTGCATCCATAATTGTACCCACACCCTTTTTGAGAAGCTCATCAAGACCGTAATCGTTTTCGTAAACGAGAGTCCAGATGTTGCTGTCAATCTGAGTGAGGGAGGAAAGGGTTTTCTCAGTGAGAGCCTTTTGGGTTTTGTCCATTTTTTCATCCTCTTTTGCTGCTGTGTTGACTTTCAGTATATCACAGTTTTATAGCTATAACAAGAAGGAAACAGAAATTAAAAGAGAGATAACCTATAAATTTTTTGTAAAACCGTTGCAATCAGGCGGAAAAAGAATTACAATATATAAAAAGAAAACAGTAAAGGAGAATTATTATGAGTGAAACACCCCGCACCTATGTGCCCTTCTGGGACTGGAAGGAAAAATCAAAGCAGACAGAATACACAGAGGCAACACCTCTTCTTTCTCCCGACGGTACTCTTCTTGCGAAGGGCTGGGCAAGACACAATGTTTTTGATTACAACAGAGACTATGTAAAAAAAGGCAGCCCTATGAGCAAAAAGGAATGGGACTTCTATCAGGTTGCTGACGGTAATTATATGGTACAGCTCAGCTTTGCAAATATCGGCATCGGCGGATATGTTGCAGGCAAGCTTATTGACCTCAAGGCAGGTAAGGTTATCGTTGATGCTACTCAGCTTTTCCTCGGTGGCAAGAAGCATCTTCCTCCTCTCAAGGGTGATGTGCCCAACCGTTACAAGGATAAAATCGGCAAGGCAGAGTTTGATTTTGACACTAAGGAAAACACAAGAACAATCTGGTTTAAGATGGCACTCAAGGACAAGACTGTTGAATGTAAGTTCGATATGGATATTATGCCCGGCCTTGAAAACATCACAACCGTACTTCCCTTCGAGGGCGACCCCAAGAAGTACTTCATGACAACCAAGCAGGCTTGTATGCCCTGCGGCGGCTTCTATAAGGATGGCGATAAGGTTTATGAATTCAGCAAGGAAAACACCTTCTGCTCACTTGACTGGGGACGTGTAAACACACCTCACAAGATGGTTTGGTACTGGGGCAGCGGCTCACAGTATATTACCGATGCCAACGGTGAAAAGAAGCTCTTCGGCTTTGAAATCACATGGGCAATCGGTGATGAGAGCAATGCAACAGAGACCTGTATCTTCTATGACGGTAAGGTACATAAATTCGGCGCGGTTGACGTTGAAACCTTCCCCAAGCCCGACAAGTTTATGGATGACTGGGTATTCATCTCCGAGGATAAGCGCTTCAATCTTACAATGAAGCCTACCTTCGATCATCATTCGGATATGAATCTCGGTATTGCAAGAATGCACACCCATCAGGTGCACGGTATCTGGAGCGGTGACGTAGTTCTCGATGACGGCACAAAGCTCGAAATCAAGGATATGTACGCATTCTGCGAATACGTTGAGAATAAGTGGTAAGAAAAACGGCATCCGAAAGGATGCCGTTTTTAGTAGCAAGTAGTAAGTAGTAAGTAGTCACACGCCGCCGAGGGATAAAAGGGGATAGAATTACCCGCGGAAATAAAGTGATTACAGCAGGAGGACACGGCTTGCCGTGTCCTCCTGCACTGTTATACTGAAGCTGTGACTTTTTCTGCCTTTGAAAGCTCCTTTTTCTCCTTACCGTTAAGAAAGAAATAAAGAATAAACATACAGGGGATTATACCCGCAAATGCACATATCATATCTGTAAGGGTGTCAAAAAGAGAAATAAGTCCGGCGTCAAAATTGGGGCTTGGTCCGCCGTAAAGCTTCACGAAGAAGGGATCCTGTACGGAAGGGTCATTTTCCGGCATACGGTAGGCCATATTGCCTGACTCGGGCCAATAGTAGTCAATAAAGAATTCGTAAACCTCCCAGAGTACTATAGCCATAAAGGAGAAGCCTGATGCATTCAGGGTTCTCAGAAGAGGGGAAACGCGGTCTCCCTTGCGTATGAAGGGAGCAATAAGCTCGTTGCCTATGAAAAATGCAACCACGCCCATCATTACGTGAAGAAATTTATCCCAGCTTGTAACGCTGTATGAAAGGTTGAAGCCGTGACCGAGGAAGGAAGCGAATACGATGATGAAGTTTATCCATGTCTGGCTGCGGAAGGGTACCTTTGAAAAGATTCTCTTGGGGAAAAGAAGTATTCTCACAAGAGGTACTGCAAAGGTTGCTATGAGATTGAGCGTCATTATAAGTACGGTTACACTGCCGGGTCCGTTAAGCTTATAGCGGTAAACGAGCATAACTGTCTGACCGATTCTCAGCACCCACCAGAAGATGTATTCGGCTGTTGTTACGCCCTCTCTGAGAGCCTTGATTTCACTTTTGAAAAACGCTTTTATACCGCCGTAGCGCAGCTTTTCTTCTTTCGGAACGGGAATATCGCCTGCTTTTTTATCTTTTGCTTTAAGATAGAAGCAAAGGAAAATGATTGCAGGAATTGCACCTGCCACCGCGCACAGCATATCTATAACCGTGTCAAATACCGAAGAAAAGCCTGCTTCAAAGTTTGCACTCGGTCCGCCGAGAAGCCATACGAAGAAGGGGTCACGGTCGGGGTTGCAGTTATATGCCATATTTGTGGATTCGGGCCAGTTATAGTCAACGATAAACTCATAAACCTCCCAGAGTACCATAGCAAAAAACGAAAAACCTGTTGCAGTGAGAATACGGACAGAGTTGGAAACCTTGTCCTTTTCTCTTATGAAAAGGTCGGCAAGCTCGCTTCCGAGAAGAAGCACCACCGCACCTGACATAAAGTGCATAAGCTTATCCCAGCTTGTAACCTCGTTGATAAGGTCAAAGGTATGACCGAGAAAGGCGGCAAAGAAAACGATGACGTTTATCCACCGCTGAGTTGTGAAGGGCAGACGGCAGACAACTCTTTTGGGGAAAAGAAGAAGCCTTATGAGTGTTACGGTGAAGGTTGCAAGAAGATTGAGACCGAGAATAAGCACAGTGATGCTGAAGCCGGGACCGTTCTGATTCTGCTTGTAAATGATAGCGGCAACCATCGCAATTCTGAGTACCCACCAGAGTATGTATTCAAACAGAGGGACTTCTTTTTTCAGGCAGGCGGCTTCGCTTTTTATAAAGTCTTTAAGTTTATTCAAAAAACCACTCCTCTCTATATAACATAAAAAGAATATCACAGACAGAAAAGATTATAAACCATTGTTACAACATTGTAACTGTCGGAAAAGAAAAAAATCCCACAAAGGCTCTGTCTGTTTTCTGTTGTGTTTTCCGTTTTTTTATGATACAATAATAAATAAGTCTGATATGATACGGAGGAGCTAATGAAAAAAAGGTTTACAAGGAAGGAACTCAAATATTACTCAAGAATGGCGGCGGAGGCTTATGTCAATGACCCGGTACACTCCTATGCTACAAAAAATGAGAATAAAAGAAAAAGATACGTCTATCACTTTATGATGGAGCGTCTTTCCACCTCAAACAGAGAGGATATTATCTACGAGGACGAGAAAAAAAGAGGCATCTGTGTGTGGCGCGACGCCCATAACGAATACAACATGTTCGATTTTCTTATGTGTCCCAACTGGGTATTCCTTTGTGTTTATCTGCCCAATACAATAAAGACTCTTATGGCGTACAGCCACCTTGATGTTAAGGTTTTCCCCGAAAACACAAAGATTATTTCACCGGTGTTCACCGATGTAAGGCATCAGGGCGAGGGTGTTGCCACTGCACTTATAAAGCAGGGCATAGAGGACCTTACCGCTCAGGGCTATAAGCTGGGACTTGAGGCACAGAGAGAGGATAACGTGAGATTTTACGAAAAGCTCGGCTTCAGGGTAATCCGTCACGATTATTATGAAAGAGAAAAAATGCACAGCTATTATATGATGTACGAAGGAGAATAAAAATGAAAATAACGGAAGATATTTTATACGTTGGCGTAAATGACAGAGAAATCGACCTTTTTGAGGGTCAGTACGTTGTGCCTGAGGGCATGGCATACAATTCATATGTAATTCTTGATGAAAAGATTGCGGTAACAGATACTGTTGATGCACGCTTTGCCGACGAATGGCTCGCTAACATAAAAAATGTACTTAATGGCAAGAGCCCCGATTATCTTATAATTCACCATATGGAGCCTGACCACAGCTCAAGCCTTGCCGCCTTCTGTAAGGCTTATCCCGAGGCGGTTATCGTGGGCAATGCAAAGACCTTCGGTATGATAAAGGCATTCTTCGGTGATATCAGAAATCCTAAGCTCACCGTAAAGGACGGAGAGGCACTCAGCCTCGGCAGACATTGGCTCACCTTTATTTTTGCTCCTATGGTGCATTGGCCTGAGGTTATGCTCAGCTTCGACAGCACAGATAAGGTGCTTTTCTCAGCTGATGCCTTCGGTAAATTCGGTGCTCTTGATGCAGAAGAGGACTGGGCCTGTGAGGCAAGACGCTACTATTTCGGCATCGTCGGAAAGTACGGT